>JAKCCC010000374.1 GCA_021838985.1 Planctomycetota bacterium | reverse complement strand
CGATTTCATGGATCGTCGGTAGGATGTCGGCCGTGCCGGCGATATCCCGGCTGAAATCGGAGCCGCTTTCCACCCGGTAGCGCGTCATTTTGCGCTCGCCGCTGTCGGTTTCCTCCACCTTCAGATGATAATCTTCGATGGGTACATCCAGGCTGGCCAGCCGGGCGAAGAGTTTTTCCAATTCCCGGTTTTCATGGAGCTCTTCATTTTTTTCCAGGCGACGCTGGGCCTTCTTCTTGGCCTCCACGGCCGCGGCAGCGCTATTGCGGCTTTTACCGTTGCCCTGGCCGTTGCCGGCATCAGCCACGTCCACGGCGCGGGCGGCGGCTTCAATCTCGTCGAGATGGTTTTTCTCGGCAAAGGCTTCATATTCTTCCGCCTGGAAAAAGAAATGCTCCTGACCGTCCAAGATCACGCGGTAAAGCGGCAGAGCGCCATGCTTGGCCCGCAGGGCCAGCAGCTTTTCGAACGGCACGCCACGGCGCTCCACCACTGCGGCTAAGTCCTGCACTTGTTCAAGTAGTTGCAGCAGTTTTTTCAGTTCCGCTCCTTTATAGCGGACTTTTTCGCCACCCTTCTTGTCCCGCACCAGAAGACTGGCGCCGTCCACACCGAGTTCCAGCAACGTTTTGCGCATGGCCGCTTCGTTCCGGACATATTCGACGTGTTTTTTTCGCGTGACCTGGTACAGCGGCGGCTGGGCGATGTACACCCGCCCGTCACGGATCAAAGGATGAAGCTGCCGGAAGAAGAACGTCAGCAGCAAGGTGCGGATGTGCGAACCATCCACATCGGCATCGGTCATGATCACCAGCTTGCCGTAGCGCAGCTTGGTCATATCCATTTCCCCGGCGCCGATGCCGCAGGCGAGCGCCTGGACGATGGTGCGGATTTCCTCGTGGCTGAGCATCTTGTCGACGCGGGCCTTTTCGACATTAAGAATTTTTCCTTTGATCGGTAAAATAGCTTGGAATACGCGGTCACGGCCGGCCTTGGCGGTGCCACCGGCGGACTGGCCCTCTACGATGTACAGTTCGGTGGACTCCATGTCGCGGCTGGAACAATCCGCTAGTTTTCCGGGTAAACCGCCACTGTTCAGCGCACCTTTGCGGGTCAATTCCCGCGCTTTGCGGGCCGCCTCGCGCGCCTGCCGGGCCAGCACGCCTTTTTGCACGATTTTTTTCGCGTCACCGGGGTGTTCTTCCAGCCAGGCGCCCAGCGCTTCGTTGATGGCGCTGGCGACAAACCCTTCCACCTCGCCGTTGCCGAGCTTATCCTTGGTTTGCCCCTCAAACTGCGGATTGGGCACTTTCACCGAAATCACCGCGGAAAGACCTTCGCGCAGATCGTCACCGTTGGGAAGGTCTTTTTCATCTTTGACCAGGTTGTTGTTCTTGGCGTAAAAATTCAGTGTACGGGTCAGGGCGGTTTTAAACCCGGATAAATGCGTGCCCCCGCCCGGCGTATTGATGTTATTGGCGAAACTGTGCAGGCTCTCCGCATACCCGTCGTTGTACTGGATGGCCACCTGGACCGACATCGGATTTTCCTTGCCGGTTTCCGATTTCTCCAGGTAAATCACGTGCGGGTGGATGGCTTCCTTGCCTTCGTTGAGCTGCCGCACGAACTGAATAATGCCCTTGGAATACTTGAATTCATCCTTTTTACCGGTGCGTTCATCGATCAGATTGAAGGCCAGCCCCTCATTCAGATAGGCCAGTTCACGGCAGCGGACCACGATTCGCTCGTACTCGAAACTGGTGTCGGAAAAAATCTGCGGATCCGGCTTAAACGTGACTTTCGTGCCGGTTTTCTGGCGTTTGCCGACCACTTTCAGCTCGGAGGTTTTCGCCCCCCGCTCGAATCCCATGGCGTGGACTTTTCCATCCCGGCAAACTTCCACCTCCATCCATTCGGCCAGGGCGTTGACCACCGAAGCGCCCACGCCATGTAGACCGCCGGAAACCTTATATCCGCCGCCGCCGAACTTGCCGCCGGCATGTAGATCGCACATCACCACTTCCAGCGTGGATTTCTTTTCGGTGGGGTGAAGGCCCACGGGAATGCCGCGGCCATCGTCGGTAACGCTGACCGAGCCGTCGGGATGGATCGCCACCCAGATGTTGGTGCAGAAGCCGGCCATGGCCTCATCCACGGAATTATTAATGATTTCCCAGACCAGATGGTGCAGGCCGCGGGTGGTGGTATCGCCAATATACATGCCGGGCCGTTTGCGCACCGGTTCCAGGCCCTTCAGAGCCTGGATGGTCGATTCATCATAAACGGCCAGTTTGTCCTTCGGGCTCGCTGCCTCCTCCTTGGGCGGCACCTTGCGGACTGCGGCGGAAGATTCATTTTGGGGACCGGGAGGGGAAGAAACCGGCTGTTCCTTAGCCATACAGACTCCTGTCAAACAACGGATTATACCGGATTGGCGGGCTTGCCGGCAACCCGCCACATGGAGCGCCCTGGTCCGCCGAACCGTTAGCCCGAGGCTTGCACCACCGCGGAAGCGGCCGCAAAATAAAAAGTAAAAAATATAAGGAGCCTTATCCGGGGCTTTCTTCCATTTTATTTTGGCTCGATTTGCCCGGCGAGCCGGCGCAGCAAGAAATGGCAAGATGATGGCAACGCTTACGCCCGGTCGGAGCTTTTAGGAGGTCTAAAATCTATAGCCTGAAACTTAGGTAACGGCGGCCGCCAGCGCGCCATGGTGGACGGAGCGAAAAGCGTACTTGCAGGTGCAGCGGCCGCGCGGACCGACCGCCAACACGGGGCAATCGCCTTCGCGAATCACCGCTTCCACGGTGGTTCCCAGAAAAAATTTTCCCATGTGGTTGCGGCCATGGCTGCCCATCACGATCAGATCCGCTTTCCATTCCTGGGCGACCGCCATGATCTCCGCCGCCGGGGCCCCATGGCGAATAAAAACAGACATGGCTTTATCGCGCAGCCGCGCGACCGTGTCCTGGCAGAGTTGGGCGGCTTCTTTTTTCATTTGTTCCAGAGCGGCCTCGGAGAGTACCGGCGCCTCGCGGATCGCCACCGGCGAGGCGTCGATCACGTGCACCAGGGCCGCTTCGGCCCCCAAATCCTGCGCCAGCGCCGCCGCAACTTCCGCCGCCCGCCCTGCGGAAGGACTGGCGTCCATGGCGATCAGGACGCGGTGGACAGCGCATTTACAGCCGCTGCGCCGCGCGTAACTAAGCTGTTCTTGCAACCGGCGCGCCGCCACCGCCAGCTCCGAAGACTTTACTCCGGCCTTTTCCAGCGCCGCCGTGGCGGTCGCGAAAAACATCTCGGCTGCTGAAACCAAGGATGAACGCGCCATAGTGAATCTATTATAGCTCGGCCTGCGTGCCGTGCTCATCGGCAAAAGCAGGAACTTGCTATCGGTAAATCCGCTGGTTTCACCCTGGGGTTTTTCCCTACTGCGTTGTCAAACGATAAATTTCGGGTTGGCGAAAGAGCCTCAGACTCGCCACCGAATCCGA
>JAKCCC010000373.1 GCA_021838985.1 Planctomycetota bacterium | reverse complement strand
GGGCGCCGGCCGGGCGGCCGGGACGGTCTCCGCGGCGACTCTCCGACCGGCGGTACCAGGCGGCCGGGCCACGCTGCCCCTGGGCCGGTCGTTTGTTTATACCATCCGCGATTTTAAGCCGGGTCAGGGCGTGCGGGTGGTGATCCAGGAGGCGGGCCTGACTTGTCCCTGGCCGCGCTGGGGCTACTCCACGGCCGGAGTGCTCTGGCCGCGACCGACCAACTACGCCCGGCTGCCGAAAGGCGTGTGGCGCTACTTTAACGAAAACGGCTCCGCCGTCAGGTGACGTTAAAACCAGGAGAACAAGACATGAAGCTGACTCGCCGGAGTTTTCTTTGGCTGATGCCGGCTGCGACCCTGGCTGCAGCCGGGGGGCACGCCGCCGCACAAATGGTTTCCGGCGCGGGCATGAGCGGCTTTGATGAAGCTTTTGGCGTGCGCGTCGGCCAGCGGCGTTATGATTTTGAGGCGGTGTTAACGGCGTCGAACCGGGCGGGAAATATTTTTTATCCAGGCGAGACGCCACGCCTGGTGTTCCAGTTACAAAACCTTCTCCCGCAGCCCATTCGCGGCCAGGGCCGGGTGGAGGTGATCCACTACGGCACGCGTGGAATTCCCGGCAACATCTGGACGCCGCAGGTTTATAAGATTGCCGATGTCGAATCCATTCCGGTAGCCGTGGACCTGGCGGGCCGCCAGGGCTTTCAGGATATCATCCTTGAACCGAAGATTCCCGACACCAACGGCGGTTACGCCCTGGTGGTGGATTTAGGCGCCCATGGCCGGCGCTGGCTGACCAGCCTGGTGCGGACCTTTCGTCTGGATCATCTGCCCCGAACCCAATATCCGCAGCAATCGTTGGATAATGTCACAGCCCCGGTGCTGGAAAGATTGGGCATTCAGGCCATTCGCATGGACATTGGGTATCTCTGGTCGGGGGCGCCTGGCTACCAACGGCAGCTGGAACAATTGGAAAGCAGCCTCCAGCGGATGCATAAACACAAAGTCACGGTCATGCTGGAAATCGGAGCCGGCTCCGCGCCACAGCCGCTGGGGATGCCGCGGCCGCATCTGACCAAGCAGGCCGTGATGATGGGGGGAAAGTGTGATTATGACTGGCTGCCGGAATATGACCAGGACTACCAACGGTTCGTTTATTACCTGGCAAGCCGTTATGGCTGGCCGAAGGGGCCGGTAACGGCGTTCAGTTTGTGGAACGAGCCGTGGGAAGGCTTGTCCATCAGCGGGTGGCAGTCGGACATGCTGCGCTACCGGCATCTTTATAAATTGATGGGAGATGCCGTTTTCCAGGCCCGTAAACAAGCGGGGGTGCAGGTGCTTTTAGGCGGGGCCTGCTCCTCCACCAATGCCTGGGACAAGTTCTTTCCGGAAGGGAAAGTGGACGACGGGCCGGAATTGGGCAATTGCGTCCTCTGGCCCGAGTACTTTGATTACTGCTCCATTCATTACCAGGGATTAGCCTCGCCGGCGCTTTATAAACCCTGGATGCAGCGCCGGCATTATCAGGGGCGCGTGAAGATCTGGGACACCGAAAGCTGGGTGGCCAACACCGACGACCGCGTGGCCGGCGTTTTGGCGAGCAACCGCGCCGCGGGTTACGACCGATCCATGGGGATCTATTCCGGCGATGTGATCGGGGGATTCGCTTATGGGGACCATCCGGCCAGTGTGGAAATTCGTCAGTCCAAGGGTCGCAAGCGGGTGGACCAAACGCTGTTCGCCTGGTCCACGGCGGCGGCGCTGGGCGCGGCGCAGTATTTTTTGGGGGAGAGAAAATTCCAACGCATCCTTTTTCCCCGGGGGTTGCCGTGGATTTACGTTTTCGGCGGTCTAAACGGCGATAGGGAAGATTCCACGGTGGTGGTGTTGGGTGATCTGTCCGTGATGCAGGGGGATAATCCGGATCAACTGCTGTTTCGGACCGTGCGCAGCGTGCACGAAGCGAAAGCCAAACAGGCGTTGCAACGAAAGCTGCTGGCGCTGCCGGACCAAGCCGCGGCAATGCGGGCGAACCTCGCAGCGGAACTACGCAAACCCTGGCCGATGACCGGTGTCTCGATGGCCGTCCAGACCGATGGGGAACGTTTTGCCCTTTATGATTTCTACGGCAATCCAGTGCCCGCGAAGGATGGCAGAATGACGATCCCCTTGGACAGCCGCGGTTTTTTTCTGCGCGGCGATGGCCGCCCGGGATCATTTGCGACGCTGCTGCGGGCGATCCGCAAGGGTAAGATCACCGGTCTGCAGCCCGTGGAGTTGATGGCACACGATTTTACGGCCCCGTTGGAAACCCATCCCACCGTGCGGGTAGCGGTCGGAAATGTGCTTAATCGCCCGGTGCAGGGAAGCCTTCACGCTGAGATGCCGTCCCTGCAACTGGAGTATCCGCGCCGCCTCCACCTGCGGCCGCATGAGCGAAAAATCGTGGAATTGCGCGTCACCGGCGGCGCCACAAATCCGGCCAACGTTTATCCGCTGGGCCTAACGTTTGACGCGGGAGCCGACGGGCTGGCGGTGCAATACGACCGTTTGAGCGTCAATCACATCGCGCGCCGCACGATCGCAATAGATGGGGACCTGACCGAGTGGCAAGGCGTGTTACCGCATACGATCGCCACGACCCAGGCCGCTTCGGAAACCCTGACCGAGGCGGCGTGGCTGCCCATGGCGCCGTTCCGCCCGGGTCAGCGCAGCGGGTTGGCGACGATTTACCTGGCCTACGACGACGCCTACTTCTATTTTGCCGCCAAAGTGGCGTCGGATCAGCCGGTCCAGGGGACGCTTCGCTTCGCCGAACTGGCCAAGCACGCGGATGAATTTTTCTATCCCGAAACGTGCCGCAAGGTCCTTGGCAACGGATCTTCACGCATGATCGAACGAATATCCCCGGCGCCAGCCGCGGACGACAGCGCTTTACAGCGGCCCCAAGGCCGGGGACGGATTAACGGCCAGTGGGTCGATGATCCGCGGATTGAAGCGCTGGCGTTCGACATCGACCTTGACATCCCGCCCCATCAGCCGCAGCAGGTGGCGATTTATGTACCACCGGGCCGCTTTGCACCTCAGGGCCAATTTCTGGAACTGATAGATCGGAATACCCGGCGTCTGTTGAACCGCCAGTGGCTCCACCATTTGTATGGTGGGGTATACGCACTGTACCAGCTGCGCGGCCGGGTGCGCATCCGTGTGCGCGGCCTGGGCGATTGGTACGACGCTCGCGTAGGCGGCATCTTTTTTGATCCGGCGCCGGGATTTGAGACGAACCGCTTCTTACGCCTGGATTACGACACGCATGGCAATTGGCGCGGCCGTTACGGAAGCAACGGCTACGACGTTATCGGCGTTAAGCCGGCCTATCCCAAGGGCGTTACGGTGCGTGTGCCCGATGATGTGAAGATGCAAACGCTGCATTGGCCTGCGGGCGTACGGCGCTTCACCTATCGGAAATGGCCGGTGTTGCCTTGCTCCGGCTCGCAGGGT
>JAKCCC010000372.1 GCA_021838985.1 Planctomycetota bacterium | reverse complement strand
CCTGCGCCGCGACGGTGGGGTTTACCGTCCGTATCGGTGTCATGCAGATGTCGAACGGAGGCGCCAATGTCTGTAGGTGTGGGCCGGCCATCACGGGGAGATAGCCTGCCCCCATCCCCGTCTGATCCGTGTCGGTGGTCCCACTTAGCCCCCCCGGGGGTCCGTTGTGGTAGGTGTAGACATTGTCTCCGTTTTGGCCTACATAAGGCGAGGTTTCCCAGGTCACGTGGTCATCGCCGAAGCCCACATTCTGGCCGTCACCGGCATGATTGCCGGAGTTGTAAATATACGGACCGTAGGTATTGGCGGTGGGCAGGGTGGTGGTAATGCGCAGATACACACCGGCGGTGTCGCCCCCGCTCGGATAATCCACGGGGGCCATGTCGCTGACCAGCGGTACCCCAGTGTCGGCGCCGTTGGTGGTCCACCAGCGGCCCGGTGCACCCCCAAAGTTGTCCGCGTTCACCGCGTTGTCGTATTCCCACGGCCATGGGAATGCGATCGAGTAGCTTTCGCCCATGCCGTTTCCATTGCCCAGCCAGGTGGAGGGACTCAGATACCCAAAATCGGTGGCGTACGGTCCCTCGCCGGCAGTGTATGAAATGTCTGACTGCGCCGTCTCGAGGGAGGGCCCCACCGCCAGCGGGTCTGAAGGGCAAATGAAACTCGCGGGCGTGGTGTAGCCCTGTAGCACCATGATCCACATTCCGATGATCGGACAGTTCTGGATATGCGTGACCGGGAGGTAAAACTGCTGCACGGCCTGAGCCTGGGATGTGGCGCCCACGGGGGCACCCCAGCTGGGCGAATCGCTGAAGATGGACCAGGCCGGGCTATTCAGGTAAGCTCCCGGCCCTGGCATGTAGGCGTCCGTGGGATCGCTCAGCCCGACCGGGAACACGCCATTGCTGCTCTGACTGTAGGTAATCATGGACTGGATGATCCCGCGGATGTTGGCCATGCAGACGGCGCGGTTGGCCAGTTCCCGGGCTTTGGCTAACGCAGGTAGTAATATAGATATAAGAATAGCTATTATCGATATCACCACCAGCAGCTCAATCA
The DNA here is from genome assembly GCA_021838985.1 of Planctomycetota bacterium. Classification (GTDB taxonomy): domain Bacteria; phylum Planctomycetota; class Phycisphaerae; order WQYP01; family WQYP01; genus JAKCCC01. Next base: position 2,451 of record JAKCCC010000372.1, on the reverse strand, counting down.
ACGTAAAGGCCACCGCGCCCCTGAAACGGCGCCTCAGCGACCGGAATCCGGCGCGGCTGAGCAGGGATTCCAGGTCCCCATAGGCTCCCAGCCCCCGGGCCAGGCTCAGCACCATGGAATTCAACAGCAGGGCCACGCCAGTAAGCAGCCAGGTAATCGGGGACAACACGGCTGCGACTACGGATTGAAGGATTTGATATGCTCTCATGGTAATCTCCTTTAAAAGAGAGCCAGTATTGCCAGTTTTCAGGGTTAAATTCGTCGCCCTGGCGACTCCGCGATCCGTTTTCAGTGAACTGAACATGAAAGACTCCTTTGAAAAAGATTAACTACCGCCGCAACGACTCCACGAACGGCGACCTTTGAGGTTTCCCAAACGGAACCATTATGCGGATGACTTTGATTTATCCACATGGCGGGACTCCTTAAAAAAACGGCTCTGAATCTCACGAGGGGCAGTCCTCGGCCACAGTGTAGTCGCCGAAGCCAACCCGCCGCAGTTGGGCCGCTACAGCGCCCCGTCGCTTGCAGTTTTCGGTTTTCCATGTTTTCCGTAATCCGGTTCGGCACAATGCGTGCAACTTTATTTTTTTCCGCACCGCTAAAAACTAATCCCTACAACCTAAGCCCTATCTCCATCGGTTCACCGCGCTAAAGGTCGCCGCGGCAACTCGGCGACGTGGCGCCTACAGCTCCTTTTGGCGTTGTTTCGCGATTCTTTCATCAGTGGAAACCGTGAAAATCTGGGTAATCTGCGGATTCTTCTGCTGCCCGCCGCAGCCGCAGGAGCGGCGGACGATCAGTTCGCACGGAACCACCTGTTGCAGCGGCGGCGTCGCGGGATCGGCCAACTGGGCCAGCAACTGCTGCATCGCCCGCCGGCCCATTTCGCCGGGCGCCTGGCGCATCGTGGTCAGCGCCGGCGCCGCCGCTGCTGCTTCCGGCAGATCATCGAAACCCACCACCGCCACATCGTCGGGAACCCGCCAGCCGCGCTGGGCGCAGCGCTGCAGGACATTAAGCGCCACCAGATCATGCAGACACACAATCGCCTGCGGCGGCTGGCGCATCGCCATAAACACGTCGACTTCCTGGTGGCCTTGCTGCGCGACATCGGGGGAGCCCATGTGCAACAGGTACTCGGGAGGAATGGCCAGGCCCGCCTCGCCCATCGCCGCGCGAAAGCCATCTTCGCGCTGCTTCACTGAATCCATGCCATGCCAGGTCAAAAATGCAATTTGTCGGTATCCGTGTTGCATCAAATGCCGCGTCAGCAGGTAGGCGCCGCGGCGGTTTTCGCTGATTACCGATGATACGGCTCGGCCGCGTCGATCCGACAAAGTGGTATCAATCACCACCACCTGCTGACCGGCGGCCAAGAGGGCTTCGACCGCCTCCTGATTGCGGATATCAGCAGCCTCGCGCGCGAATGGGAAATAAATGGTTCCGGCGGCCTTGGCGGCGTTGATGCGGGCGGCGGCCTGAACCGGAATATGCCGATCAGGGTCCGATTCCACTACCAGCGTCTCGTAGCCATGATCCTCCGCGGCTCTTTGCGCGTGTTCGACGATGGGGCGGACGAGTCCCCATTGCCGGCGGGGACTCAAGTGCACCAGGAGGGCGATCAGGCGTTGCTGCCGGCGGCTGCGGCGATACTCCACGAAGGTGCCGGACCCGGCGGTGCGGCGGATCAGGCCCTCCGCTTCCAGTTCCGCCATGGCCCGGCGAATGGTGTTGCGAGAATAGCCGCTGCCCCGGCAAAGCTCCTTTTCCGTAGGCAAGCGGCTGCCATGCTTAAGCCGCCCCGTCAGCAGCTGGTGGCGCAACCGCGCCTTGAGCTGATCATAGCGCGGCGAACGCGGCCGGTGTGTGGCCGCCAGTTCGTGGTCCACGGAGGTCTCAATGCCCGTCATAATGTACCAATAATAGAACATTTAATGGAGGATGTCAAGAAGAACTACCATCAGGTATCCACCCTGATCGAATATAGGTGATTTCACCTATGGGAAAGCGGCATCATGCCGCGTGTAGTCGATAAATATGGGGATTTCTACGATAAGACGATCTGGCCATGATTCTGGCAAAGTCTTTCCCGTTGTCCAACGCCAATTGGACTATGGGTTAAAGGTATCATTGAAGTTACCTTAATACATAACCAGTGGACAGGGCTTGGATCGGAGCGGGTCGCCGCGGGCGATTACCCTTACGGACATCGCCGGCTACGGCAGCCTGCGGAGGCGATCGGGTCTGCCGCCCGCACGGGCGCGGTTCCTGGGCGGAGCGGAGCGTGGACGTTTGTTTTGCCGCACGCCCCGTCGATGGGCGGGCGGCTTGGTTGAGTCGCCCTGAAGTTTCTTGCTTGGCGACTCTGCGCGGTAGTTTCAGCCTGGCGCCCGCCTGGAATGTGCCCGGCGCCCGGGACAGCAGTGAAATCAGCGCCCATGTTAGCCG
>JAKCCC010000371.1 GCA_021838985.1 Planctomycetota bacterium | reverse complement strand
TTAGGCTGGGAAGCCCGCAGGCTCCGCAGCGTCTTGTGAAGCGCCACGGCCAGGGCGTCGAGATGGGCGCAGCGACCGCCGGCCGCCGCGTGCGAAGGCGTCGTGCCAGCGCATCACCGAACTGGCGTGGCAGCTGAGGCGCCGCGCCACCGCGTGGAGCGAGTATCCCTGCTGGACCAGGGCCAGGCCACGCAGCCGTCGCCGTTCCAGTTCCGCCGGTGATCCTTCTGGGTGCATCGGTGTATATCTTTTCCACGGATGACACCCAGTAATGCATTATTTATGCAGAAGTCAATAGCATCCATTGGCGGGTATGGGCGGCTCCACTTCGCCCCCCGCGTCAAAGAGTCGTGGGGTGACCTCTGCCGGGAGTCACGCTCCGCCGAGCATCGCAATCTTTGCGACGAAAAAAGCTTGGCGTCGCAGCAAGAAACACGCCGATGGTGATACCGATGCTCGCAGTCCGGTTGGGTTCCGACCAGTGGCGATGCTATAATGAGTTTAGGGGATGGGCGGTGCCTCGTCTGGCCGGAAAATCGCCGGGGCGGGTGTCCGCGGAGACACCACCCCCGATCCCGATAGTCCCGATGCCCATCCGGAGGGACTAGATACACGAGGTTGACGCGCCGCCGGGGGTGGCGCCCCAGGCCCGGCGCGACGGAAAGGTCGGTGGGCCATGAACGTGAAATGGTTGCTGCCGGCGGTATTAACGGGGCTGGTGATCGGTTCCGTCGCCCGTCCGGACGTACTGACGCTCAAAGACGGGCGGGTGATTCAAGGCAGCTTCTACCGCCAGGGTCGGCATTACGTAATCGAACCTGCCGGCGCGCCGGCCTTCCAGGTTCCGCTGGACGCATTGGTCGGGGTGGAGCTGAAGACCGCCAAGAACTCCCCGCAATACGCCGCACAACAGTGGGAATACTTGCAGTCGCAAATCGCCCACGAACAACAGCTGCCGGCGATCATCGCCGCGCTTAAGTCGTATTTAAAAACCTATCCACAGGCCAAGCCGCGGGGCCAGGTGCGCCAGGCGCTGGCGCGGTATAAACGCTATCAAGCTGCGGGCTGGGTTCGGTTCGCCGGCCGCTGGATGTCCGCGCCGGCGCGAGCTTCCCTGCGGATTCAGCGTCGGCGTCTGACCAATGCGGCGCTAGGCTCGTTGCGGGCCGGCCAGCTCATCGCGGCTGGGCAACAGGCCAGGCGGGCGCTGGCCCTGGATCCTGGTTATCAGCCGGGTTGGATTGTGCAGGGCGTCGTCGAATACCGGCTGGGGCAACTGGCCAAGGCCGCCGCGAGCTTCCACAAATGCGTGGTGCTCGGCCCGCATAATGTGCCAGGCTGGAACGATCTGGCCATTGTGTATTACCACGAACGGCTCCAGCCGGCGGCATTGGCGTGCTATGCCCAGGCGCTGCCCCTGGCGGGCGGCAATCGCCGATTGCTCGACAACATTTACGTCGCTCTGCATGGGTATAGAGGTTCGCGCCGGGCGGAGCTTTACCGCAAGCTCGCGCGGGCGTTCACCCTGGCGGATCGACAGATGCAGGCGAAACTGGCGGTGCAGGGGCTGTATCGTTTCGGCGCTACCTGGGTCAGTGTGAAAAAGCACGCCCGCCTGCTCCATGAGTTGCAGCTGTACCGGAAAGAGAAAGATTCGCTTCAGGCGCAATACGATGCGGATCGCGTAGCGCTGGAAAGCGTGACCGCGGACTTGCGACAAATCAACGCGGAACTGGCTACCCTGAACAACGGCATCGGCCTGTATGGAATTGGGCCAAGCCCGGTGTTCTTTGAACCGGAAAATATCGTGGTGGCGCCGGGTGGCGACCCGCCGCCAGACCATACGCAGCAACCCTTCGGAAACCAGTTCGGCGGGCCCGGCGTCAATCCACAGGCGCCGGGGCAAAATCCGTCGCAGCCCGGTGTCAACCCGCAGGCGCCCGGCCGGAATCCGCGGCAACCGGGGCGGAATCCCCAATCCCCGGGTGTGAACCCGCGGATGCCGGGGATCAATCCTCAAATCAGTGTTTCCGGTGGCGCGGGCCTGCCGCCGCTTTTTGTTCCAACTACCCCCGGGATGGCGGGAACTGGCACGGAACCCTTGCATCGCCATCGCCGCCATCACCACCGGCGGAGGGTTCTTCCGGGCTTCGGATGGTTTGGCTTTGGTGGGCTGAACTTCGATGCGACGTGGTGGGCCCAAGTGCAGGCGCAACAATTGCAGTTGCAAACCGAGCGCATTCAACTGCAGGCGGCGATGGCGCGCCTGCGCGTAGAGGCTGCCCGGTTGGCCGCGCTTGCGCCGGCGGGAGCGGGTCGTGGCGTGCAACGGATGATGCTGCCGGTTATCTATACCCGACGCACTCCCCGCTGAAGCGCTGGCGTCTGGCGAAGCGCGGTTTTAGACGCCCCCTCGGTGTCTATGAAAAGCACCGTGGCTTCAGGTCACCGGCGGCGATGGGGCCGGCAATGTTTTCGGGCATCCCGCATCAACTTGACCCGCGGGCTACCGGATTTATCCCGGTGGACTCCAGCACCCCGTGAAAAGGTGGCCATTGCAACCCCCGCCCGGAAAAATTGCCACGCCCGCGGCGACTTGCGGCTTAGCCTTCCGCGCTCCGCCCAACACGACGTTGCTCCAAAATGTAAAGATTATTTCCTGGCGGCGCCAGAAACCTGAAACCCGAAACCTCCGCAGCGGCCCTCCTACCCCGCCGCTATGTTGACCAGGTACTGCACCATGTTGTGGATGGGGTCAAGAAGCAGGACCGCCGGGAAGATGCCGCAGACCAGAATGGTGAGGGTCAGGATCACGAACACGGCTTTTTCCGAGCCAGTCAGGCGGACCAGGTGCAGGTGTTCGGGCCGAGGCCGCCCCAGGAAGACGCGTTCGATGACCCAGAGCAGATTCGCGGCCAGGAGCACCAACGCCGCGGCGCTGGCGGCGGCGAAAATCAACCACCAAAATCCACTGGAAAGTCCCCATAGGCCGGCCGCCGCGGCGGGGGGATGATAAGCGGCGCCGACGAGACCCGCGAGAAGCAGCAGCACCGCGGGAAAGAGCGCCAGGCCCGGCGTGGCCATGGCGCCAAGCAGGCCGACCAGCGAAAAGCTGAAAAAACTCGGCATCAGTTGCGCCAGGCCGCCTAAGCGGTTGACATCCCGATGGCCGGTGCGGCGTTCCAGTACATGGCTGATCCAGAGCAGGCTTAGCAGCATCCATACGTCACCGTTGACCAACAGGACCGCGCCCTGCCAGGTCCAGGCGGTGGCGGCCAGCGCCGCCAGCAGGATCAGCCCGCTCTGGGCCACCAGCCAATACGCGATCCCGCGGCGCAAATCGCTTTGGGCCAGCGCACATAGGGCGGCATAAAGGGCTCCTCCCGCCGCCGCCAGGGCGAGCATCAGCCGATAGTGCGCAGCGGGCGCCGGAAACATCGGGAGCACCACGGCCAACAACGTGTATGCGCCCAGGATGATCTGGCTGCTGATGAGGGCCATGGCCGCCGGCGCT
>JAKCCC010000370.1 GCA_021838985.1 Planctomycetota bacterium | reverse complement strand
CGACGTTGACCGAAATAGGTTTACCATACGCTGGCACCGTGAAAATTCGCGCACGGCGCGCTGTTGCGTGACGGTCGCCTCACATATTTTCGCGGATTTTCCTAACCGGAGGAACCGCGGAACGCCTGGAAAGCGAGTCATTGATGGCGCCTAAAGTTGGATTGTTTAGCATTGGCCTGGCTGCTTACTGGCCGCAGTTCCCGGGGCTACGCGAACGATTGGCCGGGTACGCCGACTTTGTCGCCCGCCAGCTCCACACGCTGGGCGCCCAAGTGGTTGATGCGGGCATGGTGGATGCCCAACCGGCCGCGGTGGCCGCGGCTGCCCAGTTTATCCGCCAAGACGTGGACCTGGTGGTCTGCTATGTGACGACCTACGCCACCAGCAGCCAGGTGTTGCCTGCGGTCCAACGGGTCCAGCGGCCCGTGCTGATTCTGAATTTACAACCGACCGCCCAACTGGCCTACGCCCGTACCGGCACGGGCGAATGGCTCGCCAACTGCCAGGCGTGCTGTGTCCCGGAAATCGCCTGCGCCTTCGAACGTTGCGGCATCGAGTTCTATACAGTCACCGGCCTGCTCGGTCTAACCCAACCGACCCCCGGCGCGGTGGCCGATGAAGTCACTGCCGCCCATCCCGCCGCCTTGGCGGCTTGGCGGCAGGTGCGCCAGTGGCTGGATGCCGTCACCATTCAGCGCACCCTCGCCCGGAGCCGCATCGGCTTTCTGGGGCATACCTACCCCGGCATGTTGGATATGTACAGCGATTTCACCCAGCACACCGGCCAACTCGGCCTCCATGTCGAGGTATTGGAGATGGACGACCTGGAGGATTGCGTCCATTCTGTCACCGCCCAGCAAGTGGAGGCCCAGCGCCGCGAAGCGCTGCAGCTATTTCAGATCAGCGCTGATTCCCCCAGTGATCCTTTGGCGCGTAAGCCGGATCCCGAACAGCTGGATTGGGCCTGCCGTGTTGCCGCTGGGCTTTCGTTGCTGGTCGAAAGATCCCAACTGCAGGGGCTGGCTTATTATCACCGTGGTGTGGCTGGTAACGCCTATGAAAAACTGGGTGCCGGCCTGATTCTCGGTTGTTCGTTGCTGACCGGGCGTGGTGTGCCGTGCAGCGGCGAGGGGGACCTGAAAAATTGCGTCGCAATGAAGGTTTTGGATACCTTGGGCGCCGGCGGCAGTTATACCGAACTTTATGCCCTGGATTTCACCGAAAAATTTATTCTGATGGGGCATGATGGGCCGTTTCATCCACGCCTGGCCCAGGGACGGCCAATTTTGCGCGGCCTGGGCCTGTACCACGGCAAACGGGGCCAGGGCGTGTCCGTAGAAGCTCAGGTCCAGCACGGCCCGATCACCATCCTGGGCTTGACGCAAACCCGCGCCGGTCAACTGAAGTGGCTGGCGGCGGAAGGCTGGTCCCTGCCGGGCGAAATTCTGCACATCGGCAATACCAATTCCCGGTTGCGCTTTACGCCGCAGCCGGATGATGACTTCGATGTGGCCCAATGGATGAACCGCTGGGCCGCGCAGGGTCCGACCCATCATGTGGCTCTTGGCATCGGGCATCATTTGCCGACGCTGGAGCATCTGGCCCGCCTGACGCGGCTCGAGTTTGTCCGGATGTAAGAATGCCTGGCCAGACCCAAAAATTGCAACAATAATGTCTGGAATTGGCGGCGGCGTGCATAATACTTATAGGGGCTGCAGTTTGGAGCGTTATGGCGCGGGGCACACCAGATATGACGGAAATTTCCTCGCGGACTGCGAGGGTCGGGTGTGCCCTCTGCGCCAACGAAGTTGCTCGCATTGCCGCGCTGGTGCGGTCCCATATGGGCTGGGTATACGCCATGGCCCGACGGCGTCTGGACAATGCGGCCCTGGCTGAAGACGCCGCCCAGACGGTTTTTCTGGTGCTCTGTCGCCGGCGAGGGCGAGTGGTCGGCCGTGATATCGAGGGCTTTCTGGTGGTATTGTTTATGAATAACAGGACGTTTTTTTGTTGCAACGCCAGGTGGTTTGCGCTAGGGTCGCTTAAGAAAGGAGGTCCCCCGCTGCCTCGCGAATCACCCTACCATGTTTTCCTCATCGTGGAGGACTTGACTGAACGCAGCCGTGGCGGCCGCCTTGCGCTTGGCGCCGGCGCATCCGTCCCGGCTGCCCGTGACTTAGCTGGCGCCCGCACCTCTGAAAGCACCCCCGCATGCGGATGATTGGCCACATCAGCCGGCCGCTTTTCCTCATCCGCAGGGCCCAGCCACGCCTTTCCTGACGGAACAGCCGAAACATTTTGCGTCGCCGGCGGGCTATTTCGGCTGCGCCTCACCCCGTCGCATGACAGTTCATGGTCCGCAACAAAAGATAATGTAGGGCAACGGCGGATCTTGATCGCGTTTTGCTGGCGATCTAGCATGGACGCAGCGTCGGCGCGTTGCTCGGCGTGACATAGAGGACAAGGCGAGCCGGTATGACAATCAGCCGCGAGACATACCCTCCAGTACTGGAGGCTCTACCATTGGACATTCGTGACGGTGCGCCGCCGACGCGGTTGGCGATTCACGGCGGCCCGCGGGCCTTTGGCAAGCCGTGCGGCCGGCCTGAACCAAAAATCGGCACCGACGAGTTCCTGGCCATCGCACGACGGTTCGGATTCGGCCCCGAAGCCATGGCCCGGCTGCGTACGGCCATATCCGACGCGGATTTACCTCCGGGCGGCCCGAACCTGGGCAAGTACCTGACCACGCTACCGAAACCTTCGGCGGGTTTGCAGTTCGAGGCGGCGGCGCGCGAGTATTTCGGCTCGCCTTACGCCTTGGGGGTCAGCTCCGGGACTGGGGCCTTACACGCGGCCATGGTTGCGGTAGGGGCGGGGCCGGGTAAAGAGGTGGTGGTGCCTGGCTTGGGCTTCCTGGCGACGGCTATGGCGGCGGTTCTAGCCGGTGCCACGCCGGTGTTCTGTGATGTGGATGATTCGCTGCAGATGGATCCGGAGAAGTTGGAAGCGTGCCTGAGCCCGCGCACGGTGGCCCTGGCGCCCACGCATCACTGGGGCGGCGTCGCCGACATGGCGCCAATTATGGCTATCGCCAGAAAACATAAGCTGGCGGTGATTGAGGATTGCGCCCAAGCCCCCGGCGCGACCTACCATGGCCAGCGCGTCGGAACCATCGGGGATATTGGATGCTTCAGCATCTCGGCCTACAAAATTATCGGCGCGGGGGAGGGCGGACTGGTGCTGGCCAAAGATGAACGGTGGTTCGATCGAATCAACCAACTGGCCGAGTCCGGCGGGCTGTGGCGGCCGGATCGCTTTGCCCCGCCGCGATACGAGGGCGAACTGTTCGCGGGAACGAACTACCGCATGTCGGAACTGGAAGCCGCGGCGGATGTGGTGCAGCTGGGCAAACTTGATGCAATCGTAGGGCGTTATCGGCAAGCCTATCATCGCATTCTTGGACAATTGCAACGCGTACGCGAGGTAAGACCGCAGCGTTTAAACGACCGCGCCGG
>JAKCCC010000369.1 GCA_021838985.1 Planctomycetota bacterium | reverse complement strand
CAACATTACGTTGCCCTGTCCTGAAAGTCGCCGCCCTACGCTTCATAGCCCGAGCGTAAGCGACGGGTTCGGGGTGCCGCCACACGCCCAAGCCCGCGCTTATCTCCCGATACCCATCGGGATTATCGGGACGGCTACGAATATTTTCATGCCCTGCAGGTATCCGTGACGGCCATGGATGACTGCCTAGGAAATGGCGATCCAGGGGCCATCGGAGACACCACCCCCCACAAGTGGGGGGCTATGTAGGCAAGGTGGACGCCATTCTCATTATCCTTTGGTGTCCGCAGGGCATGGGTGGCTGTCCTATTTTGGTCTTGGCTTTCCAACTCCACGCCGCCCGCCATCTACCGTTGGCGGCCTTACCGCGTCTTCATCCTTCATCCCTCATCCTTCCGCCCGCCGGTCCCTGGCGTACGCCCGCGACGGTACTCTCGATACAACCGCCGGAAGCCCTTTGGTGGCGGCGCGGGGAAGTCACGAATTTGCGTCCAGCCCCGCACCGCTCCGGGCAGGTTTCTCACCCAGCCATCGCGCCCGGCCAGCAGCCGCAGGATGCGGCGCTGCAGAACTTGGCCGAGCCGATAACTCCAGCCATGCCGCAGCGCCCGCGCCCAAAACCCGAATATGATGCGCGCCGCCGGCGGGCCGATACGCTTGCGCACGAGATCCTGGCGCAGTTGGATGAGCATCCGCGGGATATCGATTTGGACCGGGCACGCTTCCAGGCACGCGCCACACAGGCTGGAAGCCTCCGGCAGATGCGCATGCGCTTCCAAGCCATTAAACAACGGCACCAGCAGCGCCCCGATGGGCCCCGGATAAACACTGCCATAGGATCGACCGCCGACTTTGCGGTAAACCGGGCAGGCATTCAGGCACGCCCCGCAGCGGATGCAGCGCAACGTATCACGATACTCGCCGGCCAAAATGCGCGACCGTCCATTGTCCATGATGATCAGGTGAAATTCCCGCGGCCCGTCCGCCTCTGCCGGTCGGCGCGGGCCGGTGATGATGCTCGTATACTGCGTCAGGGCCTGGCCGGTGGCGGATCGCGCCAGCAATTTCAAGAAGACCGGCAAATCTTCCAGCGCTGGGATCACTTTTTCCATTCCCATAATCGCCACGTGCACCCGCGGCCGCGTCGTGCACATCCGCCCATTGCCTTCGTTGGTGCAGATCACGACCGAACCGGTTTCGGCCACGGCGAAATTGACGCCGCTGACGCCCAAATCCGCTTCATCAAAGCGCCGCCGCAGGTAAACCCGCGCCAGCTCCGCCAGGGCCTGCGGTTGGTCGGTATAGGCCGTCTGAAAATACCGGGCGAAAAGCTGCCCGATTTCCGCGGCGCGTTTGTGAATGACCGGCATGACCAGGTGGGTGGGATGATCGTGATCCACCTGCAGAATAAATTCGCCCAGATCGGTTTCCAGCACCTCCAACTGCGCCTCCGCCAGCGCCTGGTTCAGTTCCATTTCTTCGCTGACCATGCTCTTGCTCTTGATGATCAGCTTGGCGCCGCTGCGCCGGGCGATATCAACCACCAGGGCGTTGGCCTGGGCATTATCCAGGGCGAAATGCACCTTTCCGCCATGACGAATGACATTCTGCTCCAGCAGCTCAAGATAATAATCCAGATGTTCCAGGGTGTGTCTCTTGATTTCGCCCGCCCACTGGCGTAGACCGTCGGCGTCCGGCAAATCGGTCAGCGTTTGCTTGCGACCAGCGTCCTTCTTGGTGACGGAATTATCCAAGGCATCGTGCAGCGCCTGATTCGCCGCCGCGGTGTGCGCCTCGGCCATAAAGTCGGGATGAAACACCGGCAAAGGGAGACGCCGCGACGGGGCGACGGAATGGGTTCCTGGTTGCTGGTTGCTGGTTTTTGGTTGCTGATGGTTCGCCACCTTGATCCCCGCGTGCTGAACGATTTAGGGTTTAGGTTCCAGGTTTCAGGTTTTCAGTTATCGCTTTCAGGTTATAGGCTCCACGTTTTTGGGATTTTAGGTCATGGCAACCCGCGCTGGAGCCGAAAATTTAACCCTGGTTGGCCTTACGCTGCGCGGCGGTGTGCTCAATCGCGGCGGCAATCACTTCGGCCAGATGCCGCACCACGAATTTCTCCCCATTCCGATGGCCCGCCCCGGCAATATTCATGGCACAGCCGCCATCGTTAACGATCATCACCGCCGCCCCGCTGCGCGCGGCGCAGGCGATTTTATCACGCACCATCGCCCCGCTAATGTCCGGATATTTGACAGCGAACGTCCCGCCAAATCCGCAGCATTGCTCCGCTTTTTCCAGTGGAAGCAGCGTGACATTACCAATCTGCTCCAAGAGCCGCCGCGCCGGCTCGCCGGTTAAGCCCAGCCCACGCAGATGGCAGTTGTAGTGATAGGTAAACGTGGTCTTTTCCGGCAGCGACAGCCCGTGTAAATCCACCTTTAGAACTCGGGTCAGAAAGTCCACGTATTCGTAGCAACGTCCGGCCAGGTCTTCAGCCCGCCGGCGCCAGGCCGGATCCTGGGTAAACAGGCCGGGGTAATGCTCCTTCACCATCGCACCGCAGGATCCGGAGGGCGTGACGACGTACGAGGCGCCTTGAAACACCTTGATCATACGCCGGGCCAGGTTTTGTGCTTCCTGCAAATAGCCGTTGTTAAACTGTGGTTGGCCGCAGCAAGTTTGGGCCGCGGGGAAATCGACCTGGCAGCCAAAATATTCCAGCGATTTAACGACCGCCAGGCCAACCTGCGGGGCAAACAGGTCGGTCAGACAGGTTATAAAAAGGCTTACTTTCATAGGGCCATCATTCCCGGGCGTGGCGCCGTCGGCGCCACCAAGACCTTGGCGTGGCGCCGGGTGCGAGGCCACCCCATGCTCCACCTTATACGCCAGCCAACCCCGTCTGTCACGGGAGCAAATGTCGCAAGGGAACCACGGGGATGGCCATAGTCTCAGCGCGACGCAGCCGCAACCAAAATATATAGCTCCCGGTCCGCACGGAGGCGGAATAGTTTAGTCGCCCAAGGCGACCTTCGGCGGATCGAGGACCGGGGGTGGCTTCTCCGCCGGAAATTGGGGATTCCCCGCGGGCCAAAATCTTCGCGTCGCGCGAAGAAACACGGACATTGTGATACAGGTAGCAGTCGAGGCTGGTGGGGATGACCACAAATTGTGGCAGGCACGATCCTACATGCCGTTGGTCGCCCTGCTGCCCGCACCGTCGTAGCGGCACTTGGACCACCCATCGGAGCGTGTCCACCGGGGTGGATCTTCAACCCACCACGATGAACCATGATTCATGGCCACCCCCGCCAGCTGGGATTTGCGGAACCGTGGCGGAAGGTTCATCGAAAATCTGGTATCATCGCTTGTGCCTACGCGGGGGGCCCTATCACCCTGCGTGGACACCCGGGGTCAGGGAGACCGTTCATATGCCACCCCAAAATAAGCGCGGCACGCCGAACGGAAACGACGCCTCGCATACCCAGCCGCGCGCAGCTTCACCAGTCGCCGTCTC
>JAKCCC010000368.1 GCA_021838985.1 Planctomycetota bacterium | reverse complement strand
TCCAACGGCGGCACATAGCCCACCAGCTACAAATACCACAGGGTATGACCATCCGAACAACAGTGGCATTAGAATAGCCGCCGCGAGCAAATACCGCGTGCGTTGCGGCTGTAGAATCCACAGCGTGCCGAGGTAATACAGACACAACGCGGAAAACTGATCGAGCGAATATGGCTTCATCTCCACGCTGTGCCGCATGGGGTAGTAGCCCAGCGCGAAGAACCCCACCGCCAGCAACGCCGCAAATGGCGGCAGCAACAGGCGGCTCCACCGCCAAAAGAGCACCACCGCCGCCAAACCCGCCGCCAGCGGCAGCAACCGTACCGCGAATTCCGACGGTCCCAGTACATGTTGCAGCACCCATTCCGCGAGCAGGAATAGCGGCGGCCCGACCTGGGTGTACGTCAGCGGCTGGAACACGCCGGACCAGTGGCGCCAATTCATAAGGCTCAAGTCCAGCATCGCTTCGTCGCCCCACATCGGCATATTTAAAAGCATTCGGAGTAATCGCCACGCCACGGCCAGCATCAGCAGCACCGCCAGCCACCATTCGCAGCGAAGGTCAAAGTCGCGGTCCGAGGAAATTGGCCCAACCTGGATGCCGCAGGGACGGACGGCGTGGAGTGTGGGCGGGCGGGGGTGGCCGCCATCACGATGCTTCAATGCGCCGCTGGCGGCGGGACCGTGCGATAGCGGCATACGCACCTCAATACAACCCCAAAAACCATGGGCTATCTGGGGGTGGCCATAAATTGTGGATAGCAGGCACGCTCCTATCCCGCGTACTTTAAGGCGGGATAGGCTGCCGTATTGCCCAAGTCGTCGCAGCGGTGGGAGGACGGCATCCCGATAGTTATCGGGAACGTGTCTCCACCGGGGCGGATCTTCGGCCTACCACGATGAACCACAATTGATGGCCACGTCCGGGTATTTTAATGCCACCGCGGGTAGCCGCCAATTATACCCGACGCACTCAACCCTGAAGCCCTGGCGCCTGGCGCGGTCTTAGACGCCCCACCGGTGTCTGCCAAAAAGCACCGTGGCTAAAGCACCGTGGCTTCAGCTCGCCCCGCTCGTCTTGTCGAGTCGCCCTCCTCGGCGACCAGCGGGCGGGCAAGGCCCCGCCGGCAGGCGGGCAGGTTTTGTCGAGTCGCCTTAAAGTTCCTCGGCGGCAACTCGGTGACGGCCGACAACGGGGCAGCCAACGAGACGCGGTCTCAGACGCCCCATCGGTGTCTGCGAAAAGCACCGTGGCTTTAGCCCGGTGACAGCCGACAACAGGACAGCCCATGCCCGCCCCCGCCATTTGTTTCAAACCCGGCTGCGCGCAGCATATACAGCGCCAGGCTATAATGGCGTACCAGCTATCATGCGCTGGCTACGATCTCGTAAATTCTGGTTGATTTTGCTGGTGTCGCTGGGCCTGGCCTGGCGACTCGGGCGCTACTTTCTGAATTTTCCAATTTGGGGCGATGAGGCCGTGGTGGGGCTGAACATTCTGGACCGTTCGTATCTGGGCCTGCTCCAGCCGCTGAATTACGTCGTGGCGTGCCCGGTCGGATTCCTCTGGATCAGCAAATGGATGATGGCCCAGTTTGGCGCATCCACTTTCACGGTTCGATTTGTGCCTCTCGTGGCGGCTCTGGCCAGCGTACTGCTCATGTATCCGGTTGCCCGCAAGTTCGCCGGCCCATGGGTAGCGCTGCTGGCGACGGGCTTGCTGGCGTGCTCGCTTTCACCGGCACGATTCAGCAACGACTTTAAGCCGTACGCTATCGATCTGCTGGCGGCGCTGTCGTACACCGGTTTGGGCCTCTGGGCGCTGCGCCGGCCGCGCGCCATAGCGCCGCTGCTGACATTGATTCTGGTCGCGCCGCTGGCTACCGTGTCTTCCTACCCATCGGTATTCGTGGCGGCCGCCGTCAGCCTGGCCCTGGCCGTGCGTCTGCGGCAGGCCCGCTCTGCCTCCAGCCTGGCGTTGTACCTTCTTTTTAACGCCGTGTGGGTGGGCGGCTTTGCGGTGCTGTTTTTCGTCGCTACCAGCGGGCAGCTGCACTCGACCCATCAACAGGGCATCTTGCGGGCCTGGGGCATTGCCTTCCCACCCTGGAATTTGGGACTGCCTTGGTGGCTGATAAAGGTTCAGTTCGGCAACATGATGAGTTATCCCTTGGGCGGAGAATGGGGCATTGCCCTGCTGATTTCCCCGCTCTGCTGGCTGGGGGCGTGGCGTCTTTGGCGCCACGGACGCAGGGCTGAATTGGTGCTGCTGGTTGCGCCGTTCCTGGCCACGCTGGTGGCGTCATCTCTTCGCGACTATCCCTATGGGCGTGACGCCCGGGTGGAACAGCATCTGGTTCCGGCGATCATGCTCCTGGCGTCGCTGGGATTTTGGAATCTGCTGGTGTTTCTGCTGCGCGGCAGCGCCGATCGGCGAGGAGCGCTACAGGCGGCTGTCGGAAGTACTTGCGCGGCGCTGGTGATCTTCGCCGTGATCGCCGCTACGATGAACGCCTATCACCCTTGGATCAGCCGTCGATCCGCACAAATGCGGACGATCATGCGCGATATATTTACTCACGCGCGAGCCGCCACACAAATCGTCTTACTGCACAATCCGAACCATTATTGCGCCTCGGAAATCGCCTGGTACCTGCATGGCTGGCCCGGTGCCTGGCGGGTGGGTCTTCCCTCCGACCAAGGTGTGCTGAAAACCCTCCGCCCAGACCTGTGGTTCCTCAACTTGGCTTACCACCCGGCACCGCATTTAGCGCAGAGAATCGAGCAGTCGTTGACCGGGGTGGGGGTTTCATTACGGCTGCTGCAACGGTACCAGCAGGTGATATCCAGCGCCGCCGCCAATCCGCCGGTATACGCGCAGGCCCTGCATTTTCAGAGCCGGTAGATCCGGCAACCATCCAAAATAGGCTCAGAGTCGCAGAGGGCTGCATGACACTTTGGGCGCCCCGCCCATCCGACGTGATCAAACTGCTGCCAAGGCGGTTCCTCATACCGGTCTTATCCGTCACTTGGGCCAGCCTTGGGACTCGGGTGGGTAGGGCAAGTACTCCAATGCCGTTTCGGATTACTTGGCCATCAGAGGGAAGTTTTCCGGATGCACAAGGTGTTCCAGTGACAGGTCAATATCCAAGGCGGGCCAATACAGATGCGTGTCATGATGTAACTCAACGGAAAAAAGTTGCTCCATCGTGGCGCTGCGAAACCACGGAAAATCGTCGAATGCCAGAAAATACTCTCGTTCGTTGACCATCAGCCAAAATCCATGCGGCGACACGTTGAGAACCTCATGGTTGGAAGTGCTGACGCCAATCTTCGCGGATTTCATCTTGTCGCTCCTGTATAATTTTTGTAAGCTCATTAATGGCCATTGCGTTTAGTCCTTTATTTGCAGCCAATTCAATAGACGGATCCAGCCAGAATTTCGCCTCACCCTCGGGTGAGATAACATGTACGTGCAAGCGCCGCTCTTCCCTGGAAAAAGTAGAATCGGTAGCCGCGGTGTCGGAAAATCGTCGGGC
>JAKCCC010000367.1 GCA_021838985.1 Planctomycetota bacterium | reverse complement strand
CTCACGGTGGCCCCGACGCTCAAGCCGCAACTCGAACGGGTGACGGATTTGATCAACGATTGTATTGTCCGCAGCCGGGAGATGGCGCACGGCCTGCAGCCGATCAGCGACAGCGCGGAGTTTTCGACGGCCCTGCAGGAACTGGGCTTTCAGACGGAAAAACTGTTTTCCATCGATTGTCCCGTGCGCGTCGATGCTCTGCCGCCGCAAACGCCGCTGTCCACCGCCCTTCATCTGTACCGCATCGTCCAGGAAGCGATCCACAACGCGGTGCGCCACGGGGCAGCCCGGCGCATTCACATCAGCTTCAAAGCCATGGGACGGAGTCTGAAACTGACGGTGCGCGACGACGGCAGCGGCTTTCCCCAGGTCCGGGGCCGCGGTATGGGACTGCGGATCATGGACTATCGGGCCCGCGTCATTGGAGCTAAACTGGATATCCGCAGCACCCGCGGTCAGGGCACGACCGTATTATGTTCGCTGGATTTGCCGGTAAAGTCCCGGTGGGAGGAAACCCATGGTTAACCTTAGGGAACGCCCCAATCGGGCGGCCAAATTTAAACGCCGTATTTTGATCGTCGACGATCATCCGATCGCACGACAGGGGCTGCGTTTGCTGATCGAAAGCGCGGTGGACCTGACGGTCTGTGGCGAAGCCGCGGACGCCGATGCCGCCATGGACGCGGTCGTCACGCTGAAACCGGACCTGGCGATCGTGGACCTGTCTTTGCACGGCAAGCCGGGCCTGGAGTTGATTAAGGATATAAAGGCGCGGCAGGAAGATCTGCCGATGCTGGTGTTGTCCATGCACGACGAACGCTTGTATGCGGAACGCGCGCTGCGGGCGGGCGCCCGCGGCTATATCATGAAAGAAGAGGCCACGGAGAAGATCATTCAAGCTATCCGGCGCATTCTGGCTGGGGAAATCTATGTCAGTGATACCATCGCGGCGCGGGTGCTGCGGCAACTGGCCCACGGCGGCAACCAGCCGCTGAAATCTTCCCTGGACCTGCTCAGCGACCGGGAGCTGGAGGTGTTTCAGTTGATCGGCCAGGGCAAACCCATGCGCGAAATCGCCCGCATCCTGCACCTTAGCACCAAGACCATCGAAGCCCATCGGGAACATGTCAAAGAGAAGCTGAACATGGCCAGCAGCAACGAACTGCTGCGTTTTGCCATCCAGACGGTGATGGACGAAGCCTAAGCCGCGGTTGCACCAGGATGCCTCATCCTCCGCGGAAACCTGCGGAAATGAAAATGGCGCGCCCGGTCTTAGCCGGACTGGCTTACAGCATCCCCTTCTCCCGCATCCATCCCACCGCCCGCGCCAGGGTCTCTTCCGGCGTGTACTTGGGCTTGTATCCGAGACGGGAGGAGATCTTGGAGATGTCCGGGCACATCGGCTCGATGAAGTGGAAGTGCGCGCCTATTTCGGGAGATATATCCCTTATGTATATTTCCGCCGGGACGTAGCGGACGGGTATCCTCGTTCCATAAATCCCGCGGTAGGTTGCAATGAACTTCTCGCTCGTCAGCGCATAGGCGGAACCGACGTTGAAAATCTCCCCCGCCGCGGCTGGGCGGTTTCTCAGCGCGCACTGGAACCCGCGCGCGACGTCCTCGGCGTCGCAGGGACCGATCAGGTTTGTGCCGGGGAACGGCAACACGACCTCTTCGCCCCTCTTATGCGCCCGATGCACCTCGAGCGACCTTCCGCCCGCCCCCTCCAGCGGAATCTTGCCTGGCCCGCAGATGTTCGGAGGCATGATGCCGGTGAAGGGAAAGCCGTCGCGCTTCGACCGATCCATCACCTCCCGCATCTCCGCGAACCTCTGCCTATAGCTGCCAAACGGATTGTCTCCTTGGTCGACCTCCGGTGTGGGCACCACCTTCGGTCGGCCGAACATCCAGACGGATCCGCACGCGACGAGTTGCGCCACTCCTGACTTGCGGCAGGCATTGTATACCAGGGCGCTGTGGCTCTGCAGTATATCCACCACCGCCTCAATGTTGTTCTCCTTTAGGAGCTTGATGAACGTGCCATCGGCGAGAGCCTGCCGGTAATCCATCTTGGCCAGGTGGACGGCGCGGAGGGCGCCCACGTCGGTCCTGGTGCGCCCGGTTGAGACTACGGTGATCTCATCTCCGTCTCCCGCCAGCATTTTGGTAAGAAAAACGCCGATATGTCCCGTTCCGCCGATGATCAAAACGCGCATAAGTGGATGTACCCCTGTTTAACTATACTACACACGGCTCTTATTGAGACATACCGTTCGTCAAAGTAGAGGCGGCGTCCCGCCGCTTTTCTAGAGCGTGTTATGAACTTTCAGGCGTCACAGTCACCAAAACGCCGGAAACTCAGATGTTTTAATTTGCAACGCCCCTACCGGCAATGGGTGCATGGCTCTACGAACGCACAAAACCCCCTCTGGACGTGGAAAAACGCAGGCTTCCAAGTTCATAACACGCTCTAGGCCAGCTGCACGCTGGCCCGGCCTCTGGAATGTATCATTAATAGCCGTGCGCGGTATAACCCCTGTTCGCACCACGCCGTGCGCACTTAGCCACTGAATCACCCCCGGGGTCGCCGGCCTTTTCCGACCGCTTCCATAGAAAATTCGGATTGCCGCGCCCCTCCCGCCCTCTTGCCCGGCAGACCTGGAGGTCCGCACCACAGGCGCACGGATGCGGACAACTGGCGCCCCTGCCGCCTTAGATCATTTTCACTTTTTATGTGGCGTAGCGCCGAGCCACCTCGTAACCGGCGATGCCCCGGTAGTTTAGTCGCCCGCGGCGACCCGCCGCGAACCTTTAGGTTATCTACTATGACGAACCGGTCCTCTATTAACCCCGCTCCATAAAAAGTAAAACTGCGCTAGCCAAAACACCGAATGTAAGAACGATGCGCCCCGAGCAATTCATCGGCCAACCGCCGGACCTGCTCGCCGGTAAGATGAGCGCACAGCGGATCCAGACGCAACGCCTGAACGGCCAGGGTGCGGTTGCCGTGCCGACAGGCGTCCACGACCATTCCAAACGCCTGCGCGTGCGGTTGCACGAAACCAGCGATGGGCTCCGGCAATTCACCAAAGGTCAGCGGGCCAGGCGCCCGCGCCGTCAGCCACGCCGTCTGGTAACCGTTCACCGGATAAAAACCGTGAAAGCCTTGTGGAAAAGCACGCCTCGGCGCGGTTTTTCATCGGACCAGGCGGTGTCTTGGAGGGTCTTTTTCCGCCTAACCATGCCAAAACCCCTGTCTTTCGCCGCTTTTTGGGCCGGAAACAGTTACAGATATACGGGTACGCTGCTGTCGCAAACGGGAAAAAAGAAAACCGCAAACGGCTATTGTTTTGCTGGCGCGACAAGGCTATTAATAAGGTAGTCAATGCGTTCGTCCGGATGCGGGTTTCAACCGGGTCGTGCGATCCGGGCCCTGGCATCCGTGGGACGAAGAGCCACTGCGGCGACACGCTGTTAAAGGAGCTCTACCATGACCAGTCAGAATAGTTTCCAGGTTTCAGGCGGCAGCACCGGGATTTATCC
>JAKCCC010000366.1 GCA_021838985.1 Planctomycetota bacterium | reverse complement strand
CCAAATATGTTGACCCGAAGTACCGTTGGCTGCGTTTATGCGGCTGCTGGATTTCCCCTTGGCACGGCCAACAAAAAGGCGGATCGGTTCGCGGTTTGCCGCAAGCAGCAGGTGGACATGTTGTGTTTCGATGGCGGCGGCGTGCGCCGTCCACGCGGCGGCAGGAACGCCACCGACCGCGCCGACAGTAAGCCCTCCACGAAGAACTTCCGCGATGGTATCTGCTACGACGGCCACTTCCGATTGGCGCAGGCTTACCGCCGGACCTTTGGCCAGCCGGCGCGCGGTGGTGCGCGTGGTTTCGTCGGCAATGTTCAGGCGATGGCCGTCGCGAATAAGGCGCCCGTAAAAATCCAGCAGCGGTGACCAGTGGCCGCGCTCATCACCTGGCAGCCACGTCAGAAAAGTGGTCCAAACGACGTGAATGGCCCGCGTGTTTGCGTGGAATTCGAGATCATCGTTCATAGCAAGGATTGTAGGCGCCGGTCGCTTTCGCCACAAACGTATATAGCCGCCGGTATACCGGTGGTGGGGCGGCTGTCGCCACAAACGTATATAGCCGCCGGTTTGCCGGTGGTGGGATATCACCGTTGAGCACGCGGCGCGGCGGTATGCAATGTGGCGTTGCGGTTTGGATCGAAGACACCACCACCGACAAGGTCTCCGAAGGCGACTCCACGATCGGCGGCTATGTAGGGACGGGCCCGCGGATTCGGCTATATCGCGCCTACCTGCTAACGGACGCTGATCACGTGCGGCCAAGGGTGGCATCATTTATCATGTTCTTACTGGCATCCGTCCATGGTTATTGCCGTCGGCGCGGCGACAGCGCCGAGCGCACACGCGGCCGAATAGAAGGAGGCTGGCATGTCCATCACGTTAACGCCAGGGGCGGTCGCTGAAATGCGGCGGGTCATGCGCGAGCAGGGCTTGGATCCCGCGGTTACCCAACTGGTGGTGCGCTACAACCCACGCGGTGGGCCGGAGCAACGTTTTGAAATTCAGTTGCGAGAAAGTCGAGAAGGCTCAGGCGGGGATGACGCCACCTTGGAATCCGGTGGCATCCAGATCTGTTGCGATGCGAAAAGCTATCGTTTCGCCAAGGGCATCACGATTGATGTGAAGGAAACAAACGGCCAGCGCAGCTTTGCGATTATGCAACCCAAGTCGCGCTGGCCTTTGGCTAAGCCTTGCGCGGCGCTCTGGCTGGAGGAAGCATTGCGGCAGGTCGTGGACCCGGAAGTTGGACTGAACATCGTGGACCTGGGCTTGATCTACGAAACCAAGATCGACGCAAATCAAGTTGTGGTCATTATGACCATGACGACGCCGGCCTGTCCGATGACTGACATGATCCTGACGGATGTGAAGTCCGCCGTGCTGGCCGCAGGGCCGAATATCGCGGAGGTCCAAATAGAGTTGGTATGGGAACCGCCGTGGACGCGGGACATGATTTCCCAACGCGGGCGGGAAGAGATGGGATGGAAATAGGCGGCTTAGCTCCCGCTAAGTGACATTAGCCATGCTTAACCAGCCGATCCAACGCCACTTAAGCACCAGACTGGCAAGGTTTCCTTTGCTGGCAATGGGTCTGCTGTTGCTGTTGGCGGGGCTGTGGGGAGGGCTACTGCGATTCGGCTGGGCGTGGCCCATCGGAATTCCGAACGCCAGCGCTGAGCACGGCGCCATTATGATTGGCGGATTTCTGGGCACGCTTTTGACGCTCGAACGTGCGGTGGCGATTGGAAATCGCTGGTGCTATCTGGGGCCTTTGGCCAGCGGCGCCGGTGGCATCGTGTTGCTGGCGGGCGGGCCGGCGCCAGTCGGTGCTGGGTTGATTCTGCTGGCCAGCGTGGTCATGGTGATCGACTTTGCCGTTATTCTGCGGCGGCAGGCGGCCATATTTACGGTGGTCATGGGCCTGGGCGCTGGGGCCTGGCTGGTTGGCGACAGCCTCTGGTTTTTCGGGTGGTCCATACCGCAAGTTGTTTTTTGGTGGATGGCTTTTCTAATTCTGACGATCGTGGGCGAACGGCTGGAACTTAGCCGTCTGCTGCCGCCGACGCCCTGGCGAAGCCGCCTGTTCCTGGCCGCGACGAGCATCTTCAGCGCGGGGCTGGTACTGACGGTGCCGTGGCCTGGGGCTGGCGAGGCTTTAGCCGGTTTAGGAATGTTGGCCCTGGCCGTGTGGCTGCTGGTTTATGACCTGGCGCGGCGCACGATTCGTGCCCACGGCCTGACGCGCTTTGTGGCGGCGTGCCTGCTGCCGGGGTACTTCTGGCTGGCCGCGGCCGGCGCCATGGCCTGCTGGTTTACCTGGGTGGCGCCGCTGGGACTGGGAGCCGGCTTGGCCGGGGCACCGGTGTTGGCGGGATTTTCCTATGATGCCATTCTGCACGCGGTATTTCTTGGTTTTGTATTTGGCATGATTTTCGGCCATGCGCCCATTATCTTTCCCGCGGTGCTGGGAATACGTATGCGCTTCAGCCGCTTTTTCTATGCGCACCTTTTTCTGCTGGAGGCGTCGGTGCTATGGCGCATCCTGGCGGACCTCGCCGGCGCCTGGTCGCAGGCGCGCTGGGCCGGATTACTCAACGTGACGGCGATCGTGCTATTTCTCATCAATACCGTTGGATCCCTGGAAGGGCGTTCTTCCGCGAAGGTGAAACTGGAGGCAAACGATGGAACCATCCCCGCAAAAAGAGAATAGCGTTATATCCTGGCCGGCGGGGGTCGCACCACTGGAGCAGTTGGTCAACGCGGCGGACGGCTCCGTGGTCAGCCGGGTTCTGCTTAAGCGCAAAACAGGCAATGTGACCCTGTTCGCATTTGATGTTAACCAGGAATTAAGCGAGCACACCGCACCGTTCGATGCCCTGGTCCAGGTGGTGCAAGGCGAGGCGGAGATCACCATCGGGGGGAGCGCGGCCGTGGTCAAGGCGGGAGAAGTTATCCTATTGCCGGCGGGCCGTCCGCACGCGGTGCGTGCCTTGACGGCCATGAAGATGCTGTTAACCATGATTCGGGAATAGGCGTCCACGATGGTGGTTGAAGGCGACTTTAAGCAAGGAGTTCGAGCCCCTTCGTAACTGAAAGCAGTCTACCCGAACGGGTGTGTCATGTTGACGCTGGTCTGGAGTCCCTGACCATTACCACCCCGTCGCCGCATGCCCCCGGTCATCCGCCAAGTGTAAGCCCAGACGTAGGGCGGCGGGCGTCAGCACAGGTGGAAAATAATTTGCGCCATCGGTATGGATTGCGTTGGTATGATCGTCTTTGCAGGGCAACCCGGCTGCGTCGGGATGGTAGGAAAACACAAGGATCGCCTTAGCGCCGAAGCCCGCAGCGCTGGATGCCATCCCCGGCTGTCAAGCCACCGGCCATGGCCGCTGGAGAATGCGCGACATCAGGGATTCATACCAGGCGCAGTGATTCCGCAAAGAGGGTAACCGCGCGTTGAGCTGAGCCGCCAGGGGCGGGCGGTTGGTGGGGGCCGGTCTTTCCGGGAGCAGATTCGCATTCGGCGGGGGCTTGACAGGCTGCCCGCTTTC
>JAKCCC010000365.1 GCA_021838985.1 Planctomycetota bacterium | reverse complement strand
GCGTGCGGTATAGTGCTGTTTCCAGTGCGCCCGTTTCGCGTAGGGGGCAAGGACGGCAAGTGATTATCATAGCCCGGAGCTAGCCGCAGGCGACCTCCGGGCTATGTAGGGCCGATGCCCCCATCGCCTAAGTACTACAACGCTAAAAAGGCCCAAGAAAACTCAGGCGGCCAGACGATAACCCTTCCAGAAGCCGTTTACCGGAAGGAGCCAGCCGTGGACGTCGCCACGATTTTGGAGCTTAAACCAGCCTTGACCGCGTATCTGCACGAGTTTGACGCCTGCTTCGGGCGTATCACCGTACGCCGGCACTTGGACACGTATGTCCAGGGACAGTTGAGTAACCTGCAGCGTAAGAGCGTCGAGCCGATCGCAGTGGCCGCCGGGACCCCGCCGCGGACCTTGCAGGAGTTCCTGGGCCTGTACCGGTGGGATGCGTCGGCCATGCGGGATCGCCTGCAGCAACGGGTGGCGCGCCGCCACGGGCAGGGTCATGCCATAGGCCTTCTGGATGAAACCAGCTTTGTCAAAAGGGGGGACCAGACCGCCTGCGTCCAGCGGCCACACGGTGGCGCGGTGGGCAACACCGAGAACTGCGTCGTCAGCGTACACCTCGGCTACGCCACCCCGGATTTTCACACCCTGCTGGACGGGGACTTGTACCTGCCGGAGCAGACTTGGCCCTACGACCGGGACCGGTGCTGGGCGGCCGGTATTCCCGCGGACGTGGTCTACCGGCTGAAGTGGCAAATCGGCCTGGAGCAGCTGCGCCGGGCCCGGGCCAACGGGATCCGTCTGGCCTGGCTGAGCTTCGACGAGGGCTATGGCGGCCAACCGCCCTTTCTGCAGGCCTTGGATGAGTTGGGCCAGGACTACGTCCTGGGGAAGTACCCGTCAACTTCTTGGCGTGGACCCAGCCGCCTGCGGTGCGGTACCGGCAGCGGGGCCCGGCGGAACCGGGTGGCCCGGCCCAGCGACCGCAGTTGAAGGTCCAGCACAACCCGCTGGTGGAGGTCCGCGCGATCGCCCGGCACTCGCCCTTCTTTCGGCGGGAGGACTGGCACGCCTACCACGTCAAGGACGCCACCAAAGGACCGATGGTCTGGCATGTCAAACGCCTCCCGGTCTGGTTGCGGGACGAACACGGCCTGCCCACGGCCCCGCGACATCTGGTGGTGGCGGCCAGCGCCCTGGACCGCAAGGAGGTCAAGTACTTCCTTAGCAACGCCCCGCCGCGGACGCCGATCGAGACCCTGTTGCGGGTGGCCTTCAGCCGCGCCCGGATAGAGCGGATGTTCGAGGACGGCAAGGCTGAACTGGGACTGGACCATTTTGAGGTGCGCAAGTTCACGGCGATCCGCCGCCACTTGCTCCTGAGCTGCGTGAGCTATTTGTTCCTGGCGGAGTTCCAGCAGCGGCACGGGGAAAAAAATCCGGACCTGACGGTGGCCCAGGTCCGCACGGCCACGGCGCAGCTGGCGCCGCTCTGAGCGACGGGGGGTCGCTGTGGGCGGCGGTTGGCCGAAGCTATCTGTGGCCAGTTGCGCCGCACCCAGCAGGCCAACGCCAAGGCCGAACGCAGCCACCGCAAACGGACCTTGCGGCGGCTGCATGAACGGGGGTTGTATTTGAAGTATCTACGCACGTGTGCCTGGATTCCGTTGTAGCGTTGTAGTACTAAGCGGTCCCGGCGCGCCGGGACTTCCACTAGCGTTGCCAAAACAGCAGGCCACACCCGCGAAGGTTGTCGCATCGCGCAAGCTGGTAGGATATCGTGCCAGAAGTGTGGTCCCATGGAATTGACACCAGCCGAAGAAAAAGAGATTAAGAAGCAGTTAGCGGCGTGCCTGAGCGTAGCGAAGGAAATTCGCAAGGTGCTGATCTTCGGATCATTCCTTAACAACCCCAATTCCCAGGATCTGGATGTGGCGATTTTTCAGGATAGTGAGGAGACCTACCTGCCCCTGGCGCTGAAGTATCGGCGATTGACCAATACCATCGCCCGACGCATTCCCATGGACGCGATTCCGTTCCGCGACACGGATCCGCCAGGGTGGTTTGTGCGCGAAATCCTCCGCGGCGAGATGGGGGATGAGCGACAGTGATGACGCCCAACTATGGTTACGCTACACCCTCGAAAACCGGCCAATGGCGGCGTTGGCGCCGGAAAGTCAGCTGTACAACCCCGGCCTCCAGAATGTCCAACAAGCTGTGGAGGAAGCCTTGAAGGCTATGCTAAGTAGGACTGCGGAATCAATGCCGTGGTTGACGGCGGTTGTGGTGCGGACCTCCAGGTCTGCTTATCCGTCGCCCGACGGCTTAGGCGGGTCCCGACTGGGTCGGGAGAGACCTGCACCGCAGGGCCAAACTCCCAATGATTCATTCTGCGTTCCTACTTAGTGAACCGCGGTCTGGTGGTGGCGCGGACGCACACCATCCGTGAATTAGTTACCGAGCTCGCATCGGCTGGGTATCGATGCCGAGCTTCAGGAACAAGAATGCAACCTGCTTGACTCGATTTACCTACCGTGGAAGTATCCACCGCAGTCGTCGCTGCCCTGGACTATACCGGATGGATCCATTTGTCCTCAATGCCTGTAGATTGCTGATCGTGTGGTAACCGTTGCGAAACGAGCACTCGGATTGCCGTAAAACCCGGCGGAACCAGTCGCCGCGTTTGGCGGCGCCCCGCCTATCCGCCGAAATAGCCCTTAAGCGTCCGCACGTGGCAAGTAGGCGGATTCTCCCGCAACAGGGCTTTCTCTTTGGTGACAATGATCACGCCCGCCATCGCCCCGCCAAACCCGTGCACGCCCGGCCGATGCGCCGGCTGGACCATGTGGTGGTAGACTTTCTGGAGGACGGCATGGATGGTGCAATAATAATAATAGATGCCCGGCTTGGCCAGGATCACCCGGTAAGTGGAAATCTTGTGCCCTGGTCCGGGCGTTCCCATCACCATGCCGGAAATGGAGTTTAAAGGCTGACCGGTGCGGGGATCGTAACCTTGAATCGTGTGGGCGCCGGTGTCTTGATTGACAAAGATCACCGGCTGGCCGGGCTGCACCGCCAGCACCGATTCCAGAAAATCGTTAAAGCCATTCATGTGGATATAAACCGGCGGCAACATGTTCGCCGGTCGGCCCGCGACGGTGGGTTGGGATTTCGACTTGGCGCAGGCGCCCGGCGCCAGCAAAAAGGCCGCAGGTAAAGCCAGCGCGAGGATAACCACCCAACTGGCAGGACGGGAAAATACGCGCATCGTTTCGACTCCAGCTAAAAGCTCGCTATTCTCTACCTTCTTAATCAGTAAATGTCAAAGGCCGGGCTCATCACCGCCCCAGCGATAGCCGGTTGTCTCCATTTTGACTGCGCGCTATAACGTACGCTGCCCCTGACGGGGGCACCGATGGCGGCGTGCCTGGGTCGTTGGTTCTAAATATCCCACGGCTGTTGAATATGCGCCTTGGTCGCCGCGGTGGCATACTTGCGAAATATGCGATGGATGTTACACCCAGCCAGAAAACAGCAGCCGCCCACCGTGCCGGATGGA
>JAKCCC010000364.1 GCA_021838985.1 Planctomycetota bacterium | reverse complement strand
CTCTATGGGCGCCCGCGCCGAGCCAAAGCCAGGCCGCCTCATACCTCCAGCAGCAGCCGCGCCGGATCTTCCAGCGCTTCCTTGATATGCACCAGAAACGTCACCGCCTCCCGGCCATCAATCAGGCGATGATCATAGGAAAGCGCCACATACATCATGGGCCGGACCACGATCTGATCCGCGACGACCACGGGGCGCTTCTGAATCTTGTGCAATCCCAGAATGGCGCTCTGCGGAGGATTAAGAATCGGCGTGGAAAGCAGTGAACCAAAAACGCCCCCGTTGGTGATGGTGAACGTACCGCCGCCGAGCTCTTCCAGGGTAATCTTCCCCTCGCGGGCCCGTGCGGCCAATTGTTTGACCTGGACTTCAATCTGGGCCATGGAAAGCTTATCGGCGTACCGGATCACGGGCACGATCAGGCCCTTATCGGTGGCCACAGCCAGCGCCAGGTGCACATGATGCTTGTAGACAATGGCGCGGTCCTGCAGTTGGGCGTTGACGATGGGCACCGCCTTAAGGGCGGCGCACGCGGCCCGGGCAAAGAAGGACAGAAAACCCAGCCCCACCTGGTGCGCCTTTTCAAACTGTTCCCGATATTTTTCGCGCAGCGCCATCACCGCGGACATGTCGATTTCATTGATGGTGGTAAGAATGGCGGCGGTCCGCTGCGCCTCGACCAGACGGCGGGCGATGGTTTGGCGCAGCATGGATATTTCCACGCGGGTTTCTTCGGCCTCGACGGCGGCCGCGGGCGCCGTACTCCGGTCGGCGCCAAGCGAACCCGCCGGGGTGGACGCCGCATCCAGCGGCGTGGCTTCACGCCGCGCCAGATGCTCCAGCACATCGCCCTTGGTGAGCCGCTGGCCCGGCCCGGTGGCGACGATTTCATCGGGATTCAGATGGTTTTCCGCCACCAGACGCCGCACCGCCGGTGAAAGCGGGCGGGTGCTTTCGCCGGGGGCGGAGGCCGGGACCGTCCCGGAAGCGGAATCCTTCTGGCGGACATTCGTCGCAGTACCAGGCTCCCCGTGCGGTGGCGGGCGGCTGGGTGCCACCGGGCCGATGGTTGGCGCGGGGGGCGTTTCGCCGGCGGCGGCTGGCGTGCCGCGACCGCGCGGTGACGCTGCCACGGCGGTTTCGCCGGAACCGACCGCCGCTGGCGTCGGCGCGGCAGCACCCGTGTCGATGCGCGCGATCAGATCGCCCACGTTAACGGTTCGTCCCTCGCCCTGAACAATGTGCAATACGCCGCGCGCCGCGGCGGGTAGTTCCACCGTCGCCTTGTCCGTTTCCAGTTCGGCGACCACATCGTCGGGGAAAACCACCTGCCCCTCCGCTTTCAGCCACTTGGCAATACGGGCTTCGGTGACAGATTCGCCCAGGCCGGGAACACATACGTTCTGGACCGTCTCGGAATTAATCATGCTCGGAAAATCCTTGCGCTACGGTTAGGCTATTTGGCGACAGGCACACCTTCCCGCACTTCCACCTCACCGGCGGTGGACGGCTGAACCAGCGCCACCGGCGCCGCGGCGGCCGGCGCGGTATTCAAGTCGTCCGGATTCAGATTCAGCGCCCGGGCGATAATCTGGGTTTGCTCCCGCATATGCCGCTCGTAGGAACCAGCCGCCGGACTGGACGATGGCTTGCGACCGATATAGGTCAGTTTCCGCATGCCCGGCCAGTGATAGTGCAGTTTGGCCCCGATAAACGGGTACACGCCGTTATTCCGCGGTTCCTCCTGCACCCAGACCATTTCCACGCCCTGGGGATAGGTCTGGGCAATTTCGGTGAGGCGCTGGGCGTGGAACGGATAGACCTGCTCCAGGCGCAAGATGGCGATATCGGTGATGCGGTGTTTGGCGCGCTGGGTCAGCAGTTCATAATAAATCTTGCCGCTGCAGAACAACACCCGGCGAATGCGGGAGCGGTTGATTTCGGGGCGTTCATCGATAATCTCCTCGAACTGACCCTGGGTAAACTCCTCCAGGCTGGAGACGGCCTGTTTGTGCCGCAGGAGACTTTTCGGCGTCATCACAACCAGCGGTTTACGGAACCGCCGGTGCATCTGCCGGCGCAGCAAATGAAAATATTGGGCCGGCGTGGTGGGGTTGCAAACCTGAATATTGTCTTCGGCGGCCAGTTGCAGAAAGCGCTCCAGCCGGGCGTGTGAATGCTCCGGGCCGGAGCCTTCATAACCGTGGGGCAGAAGCATCACCAGCCCATTGTACCGGCGCCATTTGGTTTCCGCGCTGACCAGGAACTGATCGATAATCGGCTGCGTCATGTTGACAAAATCGCCGAACTGGGCTTCCCAGAGCACCAGCGTTTCCGGATCGGCGGAGGCATAGCCATACTCAAAGCCCACCACCGCGAGTTCGGAAAGCATGGTGTTGATAATGGCAAAACGGGACCGGTTCCCGGCGTAGGCGGCCAACGGCGTAAACGGCCGACCGGTATGGGTATCGTACAGCACCGCGTTGCGATGGCTAAACGTTCCCCGGCAGACATCCTGGCCGGTTAAGCGCACCCAGATGCCCTCGTCGAGCAGGGAACCGAGGGCCAGCATCTCGGCGGCGCCCCAGTCCAGACCGGCGCCCGCGTTCACCGCGTCCAGCCGCTGCCGGTACATCTGCGCCACCTTGGGATGGACGCTGAAACCTTCGGGAAAACGACATAGCTCCGCGGTGATTTTCCGCAGCTTATCCGCCGCTACGGCGGTGTCGGCACGCCAGTCGGCCAGATCCCGCGGCACCTGCATTAAATCTTTCCACGGCCCATGCGTAGGAGGCGGTGGATCGGACGGTTTGAACGTCTGGGCATATTCGTGGGCCTTTTCCAGGCGCTCATGCACTTCTTGCGCCATATGGTCAAGCTGGTCCTGGGTGGCCGCACCGGTCTGAAGCAGCCGCTGGGCATAAAGCTGCCGCACGGTGGGATGCCGGGCGATTTCCTGGCACATGACCGGTTGGGTAATGGTCGGATCATCCATCTCGTTATGGCCGCGGCGGCGATAACAGACCAGATCGATAATCACATCGGCCTGGAAGCGCTGCCGGAATTCCACTCCCAGCCGCACCGCATGGATGACGGCTTCGGGATCATCGCCATTGACGTGGAAAACCGGCGCCTGAATGGCCTTGACCACGTCGCTGGGATAGCGCGTAAAACGACCCTCCGTCGGAGTGGTGGTAAATCCGATCTGATTATTCACGATAATATGCAGCGTGCCGCCGGTGCGGTAAGCGTCCAACTCGGAAAGATACAACGTTTCCGCGACAATGCCCTGGCCGGTAAACGCCGCGTCGCCGTGAATCAGCACCGGAAGCACCCGTTGCCGCCGGGCGTCGCCCTTGCGATCCTGCTTGGCCCGCACCATGCCCTCCACCACCGGATCGACCACTTCCAGATGGCTGGGGTTCGCTGCCAGCGATACGTGCACGGTCCGGCCGTCGGCGGTGCGGTGATCGCAGGCGTAGCCCATGTGATATTTCACATCCCCGTCGCCGCTGATTTTCAGGGGCCGGTCCAGCACTTCCGCCAGGATCATC
>JAKCCC010000363.1 GCA_021838985.1 Planctomycetota bacterium | reverse complement strand
CCGCCGCGATATGCACGTTAAATTGCTCGCGCAAAGCGCCCCGAAACGCTTTGTCGTCAAAGCCGGGCGGATAGCAGATCCCCGTAACGGAATCGACCGGAGCGCTGGAGAAAACTTTCAACCCCAGGGCCGCGGCCGCAGCGCGGGTGGCGCGGGCCAAGGTGCTGGTGCGTTTCCAAACCTGTTCCATTCCTTCCCGGGCGAGCATGGACAGGGACGCTTGCAGCCCGCGCACCAGCGTTACCGCGGGTGTCCATGGAACATCGTTATCCGCCAAGCTTTTCAAATAATGTGGCAGGCTCAAATAGAGATTGGGCTGCTGAATCGCCGACATCTTTTGCCGCGCTTTTTCCGAGATGCTTATAAACGCCAGGCCGGGCGGGAGCATGAGCGCCTTCTGCGAACCGGTCACGAGCATATCCACGCCCCATTCATCCGGCTTCACCGGAATGGCCCCGACGCTGGTGATGCCATCTACAATTAAAATCGCCTCAGTTTGGCGCACGTGCGCGGCGATGGCCGCCAGGTCCTGCACCGTGCAGGTGCTGGTTTCACTGTGGCACAGGGTCACGGCGTCGTAGCGGCCGCGCTGAAGCCCTTCGGCCACCGTCACTGGATCCACCGCCTGGCCATAATCGGCCTTCAGAATGGTCACCTGGCATTTATTGCGCTGGGCGATGCTCACCCAGCGTTCGGCAAACTTGCCGTTGGAAAGCGCCAGCACGCGCCCCCCCTGGGGGATGACGTTAATCATGGCGGCTTCATACCCAGCGGTGCCGCTGCCGGCGATGGTCACGACGGGATGGGTGGTTTGCATCACCTGCTGGAGCAGTTTTTGGCAGTTGGCGAAAAGAGCGCGGTATTCCGCCGTGCGATGATGGAATATCGGCTTGGCCATTTCCAGCAGCACTTCTTCCGGCACGCTGGTCGGGCCGGGGGTAAATAAGCGCATGCGATTCATACCCGTATCTCCGTTCTTAGTAATTTGGTCCCACTAACCTGATCCTGGGGAATCCGCGGTACAGTCAGAGGCGACAGCGGCAGTTGCAATTAGGGCCCTTCGACCGAAGCCACTGCCGTCACTTGCGGTACCTGGGCGCGAAGTTGCTTTTCAATGCCCAGGCGCAGCGTTGCCTGCAGACTCGGACAGCCGATACACGCCCCATGGAAACGCACCGTCACCAAGCCATCCGAGGTCACATCCACCAATTCCATATCGCCGCCATCCCATTGAATCAGCGGACGCAGCCCCGCCAACACCTCTTCTACATGCTGCCGGAGCAGCGGTTGTGGAACCGTCTGATTCGCATTGGACGCAGCGGTCATAGTCCAATCCCATGGCCATGAGCATAAGCGAACCCGGGCCGACTTTCAACGGCATCCGGTCATATAGCGGCATGTCGGTACAGGCTAGCCGCAGGTCGATATACAGCGCGCAACCGAGTTTGAAACAAATGGCAGGGGCGAGGGCAGGTTGCTACCGCCAGTCTGGAGGCATCAGGAGATCTATTGCGGCTCCGTTCACCGCGCTAAAACGCGGTGCTCCCCCTCCGCGGTCCGGGCGGATCCAAGCGGTACTTCGATCCCGGCGTCGTGCGCACTGGCATCCGTTATCGTTACGGATGGACGAGCCTCGGCCTCCGCACGGGAACGAGGCCAGAGACCGGCTTGGCCGCGGGCGTTGGCGCCGGCGGTGGACCGCAGTGCATGCAAGCCAAGCTGTCTCCCCCCCCCACCTACCTCCCGAGAAAGCTCTTACGACAGAAACCATACCAGACACGGCTCTTATTAAGGCGTACCGTTCGCCAAAGTAGAAGCGGCGTCCCGCCGCTTCTCTGGGCCAAAGGCACGCTGGCCTGGTCTCTGGAATGTATCACTAAAGCCGTGCGCGGTATATCCCAGGCTCTCGCCCACCCACGGGCTTGCCGGATGGAACCATATCTCGTGGCCAAGACGTCCCCACGGACAGAATACTGCGCGCAATCGAGTTTGAAGCAAATGGCAGGGGCGGGGGCGGGCATAAGCTGCTCCGTTGCCCGCCTTAACCGGGTCGCCGCCGAGGAACTTTAAGGCGACTCGCCAAAACCTGCCCGCCTGCCGGCGGGACCTGCCCGCCCGCTGGTCGCTGAGGAGGGCGACTCAGCCTGGTCGCCCGCTGGCGACACAAAGTCCTGGTCGCCATGGGCGACGCGCGCGGGGCGGGCTGAAGCCCCGGTGCTTTTCATAGACACCGCTGGGACGCCTAAAACCGCGCCTCGCCAGGCGCCAGCGCTTCAGGGTGGAGTGCGTCGGGTATCAATGCCGCTGCTAAGACAGTTGGGGATTCGGCCGTAGCGCCGATGACCGGCGTTTGCCCAAAGATAGGGCCGCACGCGGCTTGCCCCGGGGCTGGACAAACGACCTGTGGTGCGCTATACTTAGCTGGTCGCTGTAGGCTGGGGAGAGAGAGTCTTTCGCTTATCTAAAAGCGTGGCAACATCGGTTCGAGGGATGAGTATGTCAGCAAGATGGATCATTTGCGCAGTGGCGGCAGGTTTAGCGCTGGCTGCGGCCGGTCTGCGTGCCTCTACCATTACGGTGGTGAGTTTCACCGCCGATGGGCACGCCGCGCTG
Organism: Planctomycetota bacterium; assembly: GCA_021838985.1. Classification (GTDB taxonomy): domain Bacteria; phylum Planctomycetota; class Phycisphaerae; order WQYP01; family WQYP01; genus JAKCCC01. The sequence continues at coordinate 950 of JAKCCC010000363.1, read as the reverse complement.
AACACGCCGGGGACAACGCCGCCAGCCAGTTGGGATATGGGCAAGGGCGGCAGCGGCGCCGCGGTTTTCCCCGGCAACGCGACCTTTTCCATCTTTACCGGCGGCCTGATCAGCCCGATTGCCTTGGACCTTCGCAATCAAATCCTGTCCATTTTTGTGCTCGACCAGACGCCCGGTGGCGGCGCCGGGCAAATGCCTGTCAAGGACCAACAACTCGTCCAATTGACCAACAACCAACAATATATTGTTGAGATTATGGACCGCCAGACGCCGCGCGGCGGCGCGCTGACGCTGCCCGTCTACTCTGGCTCGAGTTCCATCAAGCCGATTGGGCCTGGGACCGAGGCGCTTTCCTTTAGCCAAGGCTCCACGCAGACGTTGGCTGGCCAGCCGCGCAGTCCTGCTTCCGCTCCGGTACCGGAGCCGTCCACGCTGGGTTTGCTGGCGCTGGCCGCGGGTGGAATGCTGCTCTGGCGTCCGCGCCTCGCCCGTAAGGTGGCGGGCCACGGCCCCGTGCCCCGATAAGCGACAGCCCCAACCGTCCGTTCGCACCGCGGTTGTCGGCACCGAAATTCGCCGCTACGATTACCGCATTGATGAGCTCGCTGACCGACATTGAAAAGCCCTGCGCGGCTGGCGCCGTGGCGTTGAGCGTCGCGACGGAAAAACCTTCACTGCTGGCTGATTTATTAATCCTGGCCAAGTTCCGTCTGACCGCCATGGTGGTGATCACGACCGCAGTGGGTTTTATCGTGGCCCGCCCGCACCATATCGCCTGGTTGTCGCTGCTGGCCACCACGTTCGGTACCTGGGGTCTGGCCGGGGCCGCCGCGGCGTTAAACCAATACATGGAAATCGCCGCGGACGGGCGCATGTTTCGCACGCAAAACCGACCTTTGCCGGCGCATCGCATGCGGCCATGGACCGCCCTGCTCTTCGCGGTGTTGCTG
>JAKCCC010000362.1 GCA_021838985.1 Planctomycetota bacterium | reverse complement strand
GTGCCCAAAATGGCGCCCATCCCTGCAATCACCTTCTCCGCGGCCAGCCCCACACTCTCGGCCAATACGCTGGCCAAAGCCACCAGGGAGAACCATAACGATCGAAGACTCGCCACGACGAACTTGGTACCTTCTCGCACTTTCATGGGAAACTCCTGTAAAAAAGGGACCACAATCTTTACACCAGAATCTTTATACCAGCCGTCGAAACGCCAGCCGTCGAGGGCGACGGCTCCACGGAGGGCGACGGCTCTACCCAACGCGGCGAAGCCGCAACCAAATACCTAGCCCCCGCGTCGAGGAGTCGCCGGGGTGACCTGTGCCGGGGGTAACTCCCCGTCGAACCCCGGAATCCTTGCGCTGAACACAACTCTTCGCATGGCGCGAAGATTTTGAAGGATTGTGACACAGGGCGACGGCCCTACAGAGCGCGACGGCGCTACGGGGGAACCAAGGGAAGACCTTGAGCTATTACGTGCCATGAAGCACCTCCTTACTGACCTCACCTCTCCAGAGGCGAGTCTTCGACCCGCGGAAATGTCGCCGAAGGCGACTCCTCGACAGGTCCGGGCCACACAACCCGCGTTGAACGAAACCTGTTTCCGCCGGGACACCGCGTCAAAAGTCGCCGTAGCGGCTCTGCGACGCGGTGCTTACGATTCCTCATCTCACGCGAAGCCGCGAAGGCCACGGAAATCGCACCTCGACCATCTCCATGTCCGTCATCCGGATTTCTTTCGCGCTCTTCGCGGCTTCGCGTGATCCGTCGTTCGCCTTCGTGTTCTTCGTGTCCTTTGTGGTGAAATCTCCCGCCGCGTCGCCCGCGAAAATCACACCTCGACCATCTCCACGTCCGTTATCCGGATTTCGTTCGCGCTCTTCGCGGCGCAGTTTAGTCGCCACGGCTACCGTGATCCATCGGTCGCCTTCCACTGCGCCTTCGGGCGACCCATTCCCGTTCGGTTCACCGCGCTAAAGGTCGCCGTAGCGACTCTGCGACACGGTGCTTACAATTTCGCTTTTTCCGCACCTCTAAAACCTAATCCCTAACAACCTAAGCCCTATCTCCATCGGTTCACCGCGTTGAAACGCGGTGCTTTCAGCTCGTCTTTTCCTGAAACCTAACCCCTATAACCTGGAACCTACACCTGCCGGTTCATCCCGATGCATCGGGACTAAAGGTCGCCGGAGCGACTTTCCGACACAGTGCTTGCCATTTCCATTTCGTTCGCGCTCTTCGCGGCTTCGTGGGAGCCGTCACTGGCTTCTTCCGCATCCAGCAATTCACACGGAACCAGCACCTGGGGATTTTCCACCGGTTCCCCACGCAGCAGTTTGAGGAGTACTTCGCCCATGGTCTGGACATAGTCGTTCAGATCCAACGCCAATTTCGCCACGGGAAACGGACTGCTTAATCCCGAACCTTTGGTGGAAAAGGTGGCCACGAGCAGATCTTCCGGCACGCGAATACCCAATTGGCAGATGGCCATGGCGGCGCCCAGGAAGAGCATGTCATCACAGACCAGCAGGCCATCCGGCTTTTCCTTATCCGCCACCCAGATTTCCCGGAGTTCCTCCCAGCCCGCCCCGGGGGCGCCGGGGGGAAGATCGTGGCGAACCCAGCGCTCGTTAACGGGTACGCCCGCCGCCGCTAAAGCCGCTTGGAAACCGTCGTTGACGGGATCGCGCTGCGGCGCGCCAGCCAGCGCCGGTATCATCCACTGCATCAGGGCGATGCGCCGTCGGCCATGGCGCAGCAAATACTCCCCGCCCATGCGCCCCAGAGCCTCGGTGTCATGCTCAACCCGGTAGGCGCAGTTCTGACTTGGACCGACCACCGGGATATGCTGTGCGCGGAGCGGCTCATACCATTGGGGGAAAGTGTGGTCGGGAGCGAAGGCCACCGCTCCGCTCAACTGATGGCGCTCGATGGCCTCCAGGAACTCCGTGCAGGTAAGCGGATGGGAGGCATAATCACCGGCCGGGAGGTGGCCGGCATACAGCCGCACCGCCGCACCCGCCTTCCGGAAAAAACGGACCAATTGCTGAGGAGCCCGGCGATAGAAATACGACACATGCGGATCGGAAATGTCCCACTCGCAGAGCACCCCGACGTGTTTGCGCCAGTGTGCTGGAATCCGATTGCCGACAAAGATGCCGCGCCCGGGGCGGCATTCGATCAATCCATCCTCGGCCAGCAGATTCAAGCCTCCACGCACCGTCTCGAAACTCACGTCAAAGCGTTTGGCCAACTCTCTGGCCACAGGGATCCGCCGACCGGGCGAAAAATCGGCGATAATTTCTGCGCGCAGAATCTCGGCGATTTGCCGGGACAAATTTGGACGATGCAAGTTCCGAACAACCATAAAAGCCTTGCGTTAAGATAGTGGATTCTATCCCGAATAAAATCGTATGTCAAGTTGACTAGTCAGCATCGCAAACACCACATGAAAATCAAGTATCATAACCATCCATGAAACATGGTATTCCAAGTCTGACGATTTGTCAAGTTGACCAGTCATAATCGCTTCCGCAAACCGATACGCTAAACGCCAGACCCCGGATGCCAAGCTCCCGCACTGCCGGCCGGTCGCGGCGGTGGCAAATATGGTATAGTAGGAGTGAAAGATATGCCCGTTCTACTGGAGTCTGAATGATGATTGCTTCCTACCGGCCGGCCCGTGCCGTGAACGGTCCAAGCCGCTCTCCGAAGGACCAGGTGATGGCGTTCAAGGTGGATGCGGCCTTGGCCCGGTTGCTGGGGAGTGTTAAGAACAAGAGCGAATTAATCCGCGACGCGGTCTATGCGTATCTGGGCCACCTGTGCCCGCTGTGTGAGGGAAAAGGAACCATTCCCGCCAATCGCGTGCACGAAATTGAACTGCTGCTGACTCAGCTGGAATTCGCCACCTGCTCCGGCTGCCATACCGCGCTGCCGGTACTGCCCCGTTTGCGCCGCTGGGTGAAAGATTTGCCGAGCACGGACCGCCAGCGCCTGACGGAATACCGCAAGACCGGCCAGTTGCTCTGTTCCGATTGCTTCGCCAAGGCCGATCAGTGTGATATCTGCGGCCAGCACGTTCCGCATGGCCAACTGGCCCGCCATAAACGGCACGCCCGGCTAGCGGCGAAAGCCGGCCGGGCGTAAAAATCAAAAATCTTCAGATTCGCCACCGCCGCGGGGCGGCCGGCGCCAAATCCAGAGGTGATGCGGATTTCCCGGCGCAGCCCAGTTGTCGCGGCGATTAAACTAAGCCGCAACCAAAACATCCCGATCGTCAAGTGGAACTGTCGGATGTCAAGGGCACGAAATCGCTGATACTCGCTAAGGATAAGAAGCGCGAAGGAATGGAAATTTACCTTGATTATACTGCACCCGGCTCTTATTGAGACGTACCGTTCGCCAAAGTAGAAGCGGCGTCCCGCCGCTTTTCTGGGCCAGGTGAAAAAAGTAGAAGCGGCGTCGCGCCGCTTTCCTAGGCCAGATGCACGCTGGCCTGGCCTCTGGACTGTATCATTAATAGCCGTGTGCGGTATAGCGTCCATTAGCGTGTATAAGCGGGTC
>JAKCCC010000361.1 GCA_021838985.1 Planctomycetota bacterium | reverse complement strand
GGCGGCCCAGCAGGCGGCAGCGGCCAAGGCGGCCCAGCAGGCGGCAGCGGCCAAGGCGGCCCAGCAGGCGGCGGCGGCCAAGGCGGCCCAGCAGGCGGCGGCGGCCAAGGCGGCCCAGCAGGCGGCGGCGGCCAAGGCGGCCCAGCAGGCGGCGGCGGCCAAGGCGGCCCAGCAGGCGGCAGCCGCCCAGCAGGGGGATGCGGCAACAGCGGCTGCGGCGCCGACGGCGGCCAAAATGTCAATTATCGGAATGATCGCGGCTGCGATAGGAATTTTGCTATTATTATAGGCGGAGGAACGGCATGCTTATTCGACAGGATTATTTTTGGCCAGGTAAGCCCCAGGGACAGATCCCCGCCCGCGTCAACCCGGGCGGCCCGATGATTCCAGCGCCGGACGCGGCAACGACTATGCCAAGGGAGGTACAGACGCCCTGGTCGCATCCGGGAGTCAACCCATTCGTCAATCGTCCGCCATTTCCGGCAGCCTTCGTATATCACAGTTCTCCAATCGATAATTTTGCGGCATTACGCTCCGCGGTGACTAGGCGGCCAGGAGCCGCTCATACTATTTCGGCATCGCAACTATCCATTGTGGGCAAGCCAGGGGGAGCACCGGCGGCATTTGCGCCAGCACCGCAGCACATCGCCGGAGCCGTCTCCCATCGGCTGCAGGCGGTATCGCAGACGTCGGTCCCGGCTGCAGGCGGATTTTCCGGATCCGGAAAATCTGTAGTAAGCTCCGTGGCCAGCAAGGATATGACGGCGTCTCCCGCGGTTGGGATATCCTTAGTCGCGTTAATTGGACTTGCGATAGTGATGTTGGTATAATACGTGTCCGGCTCGGTGCGCGGGCTGGTTGCGTCATCCAGCCCCGCACCGCAGCCGTTATTCTCTGGCGGATGCCATGACGCGGCAGAAGCTGGCACGATTCACGATTATCGCCGGAATAGGCTTGACCACGCTGATTGCGGCCGCAGGTTCCCATCGGAGCGTAAGGCGTTGGATTATGCGAAAACGCGGGTTCTGGAGATTGTTTTATTCGCAGCCAAGCTCCGTCGAGGATGGAGCCGGAAACACCGGTCGATGCGCAAGCCATGGCCGGTTGATCGGAGGACTTTGCTGTGCTCCAACCCAGGGGCCACTTGCGGCCAACGCCTGGATCGGCAAAGCCCTGGCTGCCGTCGCCCAGGACTGGCCCACGCTCGTCCCTAACGCGGGCCTGGCCGCCGGGATCGGACTGGCGGCGGGCGTGGTTCCAGCGCCTGCCGCAGCCTTCTCGGTGATATGCGCTGCGGCTCCCCAGCCGGTGGCGTGCCCGGCATCGGTGTCGGGATATGTGGTGGTGACGGGGGGGCAAATTGTGGTAACGGGCGGTAGTTATGCCGGAACATATCATTTTGCTCTAAACACTAACGATTATCTCGGCCCAAATGGTGCTTCTTTTAGCCAAAGTGGAATAACACCATCATCCTTACCTTATGCTCAAATCATGTCTTTGTTTTGTTCTGGAAAACAATGGGGTTCAGCGCAGGACGCTTATCACATCGAAACGACTAATGTAATTTCGGTAGCCCCTGTAAGTGGTTCTCTAATTTATTCGGAAACTATCCCCAATTACACAGGCGAGCCAACTGGAACACTAAAGTTTACGGCCACGGATTCATCGGGTGGAAGTTGGACGGGAACTTGCAACGTGGCCTGGCAGGCGACGGCGCCATAATGCAGATTGCTTGACATAGGCAGTTAAGGTTGCTATACTTGGCGTAGCTTAACATAATGGTGTATGATGACGCAAAGCCACGAAACACAACTAGACCGGCCTAAACACGCGAATACTCAATTTAACATAATGTCTATTCTCCTCCACAACTGTCGCACTGGCTGCGCCCGCGGTCCGCCGCTCACCTACTTCACTTGTTACCCTACAAACAACTGTACGATTTGTGCGAAAAATAAGGGATTTTAAGGCCATTTTTCTGAAAACGGAGATCAACATGAACACGACTCCCCCTGCGAAGCAATCCATGGATGAGCAACTTCTTCAGCAAACGATGCTTTCGATACGGTCAGTCGCCGAGATACAATCCAGGACCATTGAAATCCTCGAGCAGCAATCGCACGCGCTGTGGTGCATAGCGGAGCTGATCGAAAGCTACGTCCAGCAATCGGTCGCGGTGTCGCCAGGCCTGCACTTTTCGATTCAGGGGCACAAGGAACGGCGTCGAGGATTCCTGCCAGGAGCGGACAATGACTAAGTTGAAAAAAAGAGTGCGCAGGCTCGTGACGATTGATGGTCGCCAAGCGGTCATCGAGATCGGCCTTAGCGACGGAATTCACTCGAGAGCTTTCGTCGATCGTTCCTCCGATTATCCATATGTGGCGGTCTATCCAATTCGGGCCAGACAATCGCACCTTCATAGGGTTCTGGCCAGAGATTTGTTCTATCGGTACCTGGCCACCAAGGAGTCTCAGCATGAATGAGATTTGCAGTGTGGCAGCGTCGGACCTTTTGTCGCTGTACGACATAGACCCAGACCAGGCGGACTGGCTCTCGGTAGCATCGCCAGAGCAGGCACAGCGTATGGTCGATGCTACGACTGATGAAATTCATCATATGCGAGAGCTGCGCAGGGCCGGATTGTTCGTCTTGAGGCAACTGGCTATTCGAGCGCTCGACAAATGAGTTTAGCGAGCACCGACTGGCGATTCTTTAGCCTGAAAAGGCAAAGACAGGCCGTTGTCGATGCCCTGGGCGAGCTGGAGGAGTTCAGGCGCCTGGGTCGATTCCTCAATTGCGGCCACGGAGCCTTCGTCGAATCAGCGGAGCTGCCACAGTCGTCCGGTGCCGGGTGTAAAAAAATGTACCGGATCCGGGCCAAGCGGTGCGGAGACGCGATGTGTCCAGCCTGCAGCCGGGAGCGTATGCGTCGCGTCTGTCGCAACCTGTGCGAGTTCTTGCACGCTCGAAAACAGCGTTTCCGGTTCATGACTTTAACACTGTGCCAATCGCACCGAGCTCTGCCAGAGCAAATTAAGCAGATCCAGACGGCCTTCCGAAAGTTGCGAGTGACGCGAGTGTGGAAATCGTCTGTCAAGAACGCCGTCTGGACAATGGAAATTAAATTGTCCAGGACCGGTCGGTGGAACGTCCATTTCCATTTAATCTGCAGCGGCAAATGGATTGACCAAAAGGCCCTGGCCAGGGCTTGGGACATAGCGAGCGGGGGAAGTTACATCGTCGATATCCGGGCGGCGGACGAACGGGCCCCCGTCGAGCTGACCAAATACATGTCGAAAGCCTATGATCTATCAGTAATAAAGAACCCGGAAAAGCTGCGGGAGTTCATTAAAGGAACCAGCGGTAGGAGACTGTTCGGGGTCCTGGGTAAGGATTGGCGCGGCTTACGGCTTTCGGCCTCCTGGAAGAATCCCGAGGACATAGAGTTAGACTGGCAATACGTCGATTTAGTGGACGCCATAGTAAAGAAAGCATTAGCCGGCGACCCGTCGTCATGTCAGCTGGTTGACTCGCTACCGGCTTTGCAGCGATATTGTGCATGGTTGGCCAAGCAGGA
>JAKCCC010000360.1 GCA_021838985.1 Planctomycetota bacterium | reverse complement strand
CGGTTGATCGCCACTGAAAAAGCGGCCACGGCGCAGGCGGGACGCCTGCAGTCCCAACTGCTGGCCCTGCAGGCGAAACGGGCGGCCGATCAGACCCGCCTGGCCCGGTTGGAGGCGCAGGCGGGACAAAGCCGCACCAACGTCGCACTCCTGACCAACACCGTTCATTCACTCAACGCGCAGGTGGCGGCCGCCACCTCCCAACTGAATGCCCTGCGCCCGGAAGTGCTCAAGTACATCAACGAGAATGCGCAGCTCAACCGCCGTATCTATGAAGTAACCGATGACAGTAACATCGAAAAGAAGACCATCCAAACCCTGCAGGAAAACATCGCGGCACTGAATCATCGGCTCAAGTTGAGCGCGGCTCGTCCAACCCGGCGGCAGGCCGCGCTGGGTGCAGCGCTGGCCGGCGTTTATACCCCGGTGCTCGTCAACGGGCGGGTTCGCCATGTGCGGCATTTCCAAGGCCGCATTTACGTCAGCACCACGCTGGGGACACGGGACGGTGTGCGCAAGGGTACGCGGCTGGTCGTGTATCAGGACCACCGCTATATTGGCGACATACTTGTGCAGAATGTAGATGCCACCGAGTCGGTCGGGGTGGTGACCCTGCACGCCCCGGGCGCGGTGGTCAATAACCACGACCTGGTGATGAGCGGCCCGGGTCTGTAAGGGAAGCGTCGCAGAGAAGTTGGCCGGCGAAGGCAGGAAGGTTGTAGGTGCAGCATGTCGCGTGGCAATCCCCCCGGCGGAATTCGGATCAATCCGCAGCCCAATGTGTACACCGTCCTGGCGTTGATCGGCGCCCTGGCCACCTTGGGTGCCTTGATTTTCGTCCTCATCCAATATCAGGCCTTGGTCGGATTTTAACGTGTTTTTTGACGTCTTCCTTGGGTGGTTCTCACTGGATATGGGCATCGACCTGGGAACCTGTAACACGCTGGTCTGCGTGCGGGGCCAGGGAATTGTCCTCAACGAACCTTCCGTGGTGGCGGTGCGCAAAGGCACCAACATTGTCCTGCAAAACGGCAACGCGGTGGGCTTGGCCGCCAAGGAAATGCTCGGCAAGACCCCCGGCAATATCACCGCCATTCGGCCTTTGCGCTATGGCGTGATCAGCGATTTTGAAATCACCGAGGCGATGCTGACCTATTTCATCCGCCGCGTCCATGGTCGGCGGCGCTTCATTAAGCCGCGGGTCGTCATCGCGGTGCCCACCGGCATCACGGCGGTCGAAAAGCAGGCCGTCTTCCATTCCGCTCTGCGTGCCCAGGCCCGGCAGGTCTATCTGGTTCCCGAGCCTATGGCGGCCGCGATTGGGGCCCATCTGCCCATCACCGAACCGACGGCCAGCATGGTCGTGGATATCGGCGGCGGCACCACCGAGGTGGCCCTGTTGAGCATGATGGGTATGGCGGTCTCGGAGTCGATCCGCACGGCGGGCGACAATTTTGACGAAGCCATCACCAACCATATGAAAAAAACGTATAATCTGATGATCGGTGAGCAGTTCGCCGAGCGCATCAAGATTGAGATCGGCTCGGTTAGCGCCACCGGCCCCGAAACCACCATGGAGGTCCGGGGCCGCGACATGATCAGTGGTTTGCCTCGCAAGTGCACCGTCACCAGCGAGGAAATCCGCGAAGCCTTGCAGGAGCCGACGGGAAAAATTACCGAGGCGATTGTCCACACGCTCGAGCGGGTGGAGCCGGAACTGGCCGCCGATTTGGTGGAGAATGGTATTACCTTGGCCGGAGGGGGAAGCCTTCTGCGCGGCATCGATAAGATTATTCAGCAAGCCACGGGTCTGCCCGTTCGCATCGCCGAGGATCCGCTGACGTGTGTCGCCCGTGGCACCAATGTGTTCCTTGAGAACCTGGAAGCCTGGAAGGACACCGATGCCGTGGAGTCGGACGTGGATAATTTATAGCGGTCAGCGCTCCGTGCTGAGCGCTCAGCCCTGGCCCGCTGTGTGGCCCTGGCGCCTCGCTGAAAGCGGATATCTGAAAGCGGATGCCGGATCGCCGGTCGCGGACCGCACCTTGTTAAAATGGTTCGTCTCACACCCCGCCGCTGGTTCTGGCTGCTTAACGCCGCCGCGTTGCTGTGCCTGGTCCTGTCCAGTCGCCAAGTGCGCCTGGTCCGTCCACCGCGGGCCTTGGCCACGCACGTCATCCAGGCCGTGATCGCCCCGGTCGCCGCGGGATTGTACCTCGTGCAGAGTTCCCTGGATCGCCTGTGGCCTGCCCGGTCTGGATCGGCCGGGGCCAGCGCGGCGCTGCGGGCGCGTTATGAGAATCAGATCGCCCTGCTGCAGGCGCGTATCGCCACGTTGGAACGCATGGTTCGCGCGGCGGACCTTATCCGCCGGAATTTTCCAGGGCTGGCGCCGACCGACCTATGGGCCGCCAACGTGGCTGGTTTCTCCACCAGCGGCGTGGACGAATGCACGCTGGATCAGGGCTGGCGCGACAACCGGCGCATCCGCGCCGGCGACGCGGTCATGCATGCGTCGGCTCTGGTGGGTCGCGTGATTTCCGTCGGCCCGGAAACGTCCACGGTGCGCCTGCTGACCGATCCGGCGATGAAGGAAAATGTCTGGATTGTTCGCGGGCGAAGCGGTCCGCGGGTGGCACGGGCGCCACGGGAAAACGCCGCGGCTGACGCTCGCGCGGTGCATCGCCCCTCGGATCAGGCCGTCGGTCGTCGGCCTTGGGCCGGCGCCACTATTTCCACGGAAGCCCTCGTGGAAGGAACCGGCGCCGACGGTTTAAGCTGCCGACTGGATGGCGCCATTGGCGCAGCGCCGCCGCGGCCGGGCGATCTTATCGTGCTGCATGATAACGACTGGCCTGCAGCGGTGACCGGCGCCGTGCTCGGCGCCATTGCCCATGTTGCCCGGTCTCCGCGCACCAGTTTGCGCTGGCATTTGCGTATTATGCCGCGCGTGGCCATATCCCGGATCCGGCAGGTGCTGATTGTGCTGGCGCGGCGGCGTTGAAGGCGGTGAAGGAGACTCGTGACGGCGAACATCCTTTTGATCGGTCTCGTGCTGGCGCTGCTGATCGCCTCGGCAGTGGGGCTGCGCCTCTATGGCGAACGGATCGGCGGCGAAATCCGTAGCCGCTTGGAGGCCCTGGAGAAAAACCTGGACCGTGGCGAGCGGTTGGCCCGCGAAGAAAGTTCCCGCCAGCGTACGGAAACCCAGGAATTGCAGCGGAACACGCGGGAGGAAATCACGGGCGCCGTCAAAAAGGCCAATGATGCGCTGTTGCTGAACCTGCAGCAATTGACCCAATCCAACGCGGCCAAACTGGACGCGGTGCGCGAAACCGTGGAATCGCGGCTGGATAAAGTCCGCGCCGCGATGGAGGATCGCCTCGGTCAGATGCGTGCCGATAACAACAAGAATCTGGAACAAATGCGCCAAACCGTGGATGAAAAGCTCCAGGGGACTCTGGAAAAACGCCTCGGCGAATCGTTCAAACTGGTCACGGAACGGCTGGAACAGGTGCACAAGGGTTTGGGGGAAATGCAGACGCTGGCCGCCGGTGTCGGTGATTTAAAACGCGTGCTGCCCA
>JAKCCC010000359.1 GCA_021838985.1 Planctomycetota bacterium | reverse complement strand
GCCGCGTTACATCAGCCCCAACTGAAGCAGGGCTTCGGGTGACATGCGTTCCTTGCCCCACGGTGGATCCCACACCAGATTCACTTTGGCCGTACGAACCGCATCCACCGATTCCACCGCCTGCTGCACCGCCGGCGGCATGGAGCCGGCCACGGGACAGCCGGGCGCGGTCAGGGTCATGTCGATCGTAACATCCTTCTCCGGGGAAATATCGATGCGGTAAATCAATCCGAGATCGTAAATGTTGACCGGAATCTCCGGATCAAAAATAGTGCGCAAGCGCTCGATAATGGCGGATTCCAGGCCGCGGTCAGCTAAGGCGTTGTGGATCGTGGCGCCCACGGGGGCGATCTCACCGGCCGTCGGGGCCGGGCCGGCCGGAGCCGCTCCGGGCGGATGCACCGGCAACGGTACGGCATGGGGATTGTTGAATACAAAGCCCCGCCGGCCGTCTTCATCCTTGTAGCCAATTTCGGTGCCGTCCAGACTCGGAAAACTCAGCGGATCAGCCACCACGGTCAGCCCCCGTGCTTCGTTGACCACGTCATCGGGATGCCGGACCTCGGTTAAATCCAGCAGGTAATTGAAACCGGTCGCATTACGCCCTTTAATACCGACGCGCAGCACGGTGGTTGGCCCAAGCGCCTGCTCCTGGATAATCCTCTTAATTTCGGCAGCTGCCGTTTCCGTAACCGTGATGGGCATAGGATGAACCCCATATAGGTTTTAGAGGCCAGGCTCTGTCAATCGATAAATTTCCGGTGAACGACAGAGCCCCGGACCTGCCACCGAACCCGAAGCACCGGCCCTCGGATCGCCGTAGCGACTTGCCCAGGGCGACCCAGTGCATGGCGGCGGCCGTGGCACCCGAAAGCTAACGGGTGACAGAGCGGTGGTAGCTGGGTTGGAAGCATCGCACTAAAACCTAAAACCTTGAACCTAAAACCTTGAACCTAAAACCTATTCGGTGGATACCGGCGTGGCCGCGTTTTTCAACGCCGCCTGCAGCGTGTGCCACGCCAGCGTGGCGCATTTAACCCGTACCGGAAACTCCCGCACCCCCGCAAACACCGCCAGCTTTCCCAGCCCAGCCGGGACGGCCGAAGCCTGGAGCGGCCCCGTCAGCAGATGGTGGAACCTTTCAAACAAAACGGCCACTTCTTCCAGCGGTTTACCCTTGATGGCCTCCGTCATCAATGAAGCCGAGGCCGTGGAGATCGCGCACCCGGCGCCGAGGAAACTGGCATCGGCAATGACATTGTCCTGGACCCTCAAGAACACCTGCAGCTTATCGCCGCAGAGCGGGTTGTAACCATTCGCGCTCCGATTCGCCGCCGGCAGGGCATGAAAATTCCGCGGCCGGCGGGTGTGGTCCAGAATCGTTTCTTCGTAAAGCTCGCGCAGATCCGACATCAACCAAACACCTCTTTCACCGTTTTCAACGCGGCCGCGAGTTGGTCAATGTCCTGCCGATTATTGTAGAACGCCAGGGACACCCGCGCCGTGGCGGGAACATGGTAATGCTCCATCACCGGCTGGCAGCAATGGTGGCCGGTGCGAATCGCCACGCCGGCACTGTCCAGGATGGTTCCAATATCATGGGGGTGGACACCGTCCATCACAAAAGATGTCACCGCGACGCGCTGCCGCGGCGTGCCGATGATCCGCAAACCCGGCACACCGTGCAGCTTTTCCAGCAGATATTGGACCAACTCATCCTCGTAGCGCTGAATCGCTTCCATGCCCAAACTGGTCAGGTAATCCACCGCGGCGCCCAGACCGACGGCCTCGGCAATCGGGGGAGTACCGGCTTCAAACTTGTGCGGCGTATCGTTCCAGGTTGATTCGGCAAAGGTGACGGTGCGGATCATATCGCCGCCGCCCTGCCAGGGGTCCATGGCGCCTAAAAGCTCCGCCCGCGCCCAGAGCACGCCGATGCCCGTGGGGCCGCACATCTTGTGACCCGAGAGCGCCAGAAAATCGCAGCAGAGTTCACGCACCCGCACGGGAATATGCGGCGCGGATTGGGCCGCATCCACCAGGAGTAAAGCACCGTGGGCGTGGGCCTGGGCCGCGATTTCCGCCACCGGATTGAGTGTGCCTAAAACATTGGACACCTGGGTCACGGCGAGCAGTTTGGTGCGCGGAGAAAAAAGCCGGTCCAATTCCTCCAGCTTCAGATCACCAGCGTCGCTGAACGGAAGCACGCGGATTCGCGCGCCCGTGCGCCGGCCCAGCAATTGCCAGGGCACAATGTTGGAATGATGCTCCATTTCCGAAACGATAATCTCATCGTCCGGACCCAAATTCATCCCGCCCCAACTCGCGGCGACAAGGTTAATCGCCTCCGTGGCGCCGCGCACAAACACAATCTCTTGGGCCGTCGTGGCGCCGATGAAATGCGCCGCCTTTTCCCGGGCCGCCTCGTAGGCCGCGGTGGCGTCGGCGCTTAATTTGTACACCCCGCGGTGAATGTTTGCGTTCAGATGGGTGTAGTAGCGCGTCAGGGTGGCCAGCACCGCCTGGGGCTTTTGGCTGGTGGCGGCGTTATCGAGATAGGCCAGCGGGCAGCCGCGCATCTTCTGCCGCAGCAGTGGAAAATCAGCCCGAACCAGCGCCGGGTCAAAGGCTTTAGGGAGGTTGCCTTTTGGCCGGCCTGTGGCCCAGTAGGAAGGTTTAGTCGTGATGGTAGGCATGGCAGTTACTTGGTTTCTCGTTTCGGCTCACCCTGGGGCGCTGCACGCACGAAGCCAGGAGTCAGGAGTTAGAGGGCAGAGGTTAGAATTTATGCTCGCAAAATCCCACCTCCCGCTCCTGGCTTCTAACTGTTCTCGGTTGACTTCTCCTGCCGCGTTGGCTTCCGCTCCACCGGCGGCTCCACCCGGCTCACCCCTTTTAAGGCCCCCCGGACCAACGTTTCCAGATATTGCCGCATTCCCTCATGCCGCAGGCGGTTGAGGACATCCCCTGCGAACGCATAAGTCAACAGCCTCTGCGCCGCCGCGGCGCTGATGCCCCGGCAGCGCAGATAGAAAAGCTGTTCTTCGTCCAGCGGCCCGATGGTTGAGCCGTGGGTACATTTGACATCGTCCGCGTAAATCTCCAACTGCGGTTGCGCGTTCATCACCGCGTCTTCGGATAACAAAATGGTCCTGCTGGTCTGCTTGGCGTCGGTCTTCTGGGCGCCCGATCGCACCAGAATTTTCCCCTTGAACACCCCTTCCGCCCGTCCGCCCAACAGACTTTTGTAAAGCTCGCTGCTGCGGCACTGTTCGCTGGCATGATCGAGCAGCGTGTGGTTATCCACGTGTTGGCGGCCAGTCTGTACGCTTAGTCCCAACAGCGTCGCTTGCGCCCCCGGCTGCTTGAGCCGTACCTGCAAGTTATGCCGCACCAGTGCGCCGCCAAGATTCACCGTCAGCGACTGAAACACAGTTTGGCGCTCCAGATGCACCGCGGTATTGCTCACATGAAAGGCCGCGGCAGCTTCCCGTTGTAGCTGGATCAGTTCCACCTGTGCCGCCGCGCCGAGCACCATTTCCAGCACGGCGTTGGTGAGTGCAGGCTGGCGGCTTGCCCCCGCGTA
>JAKCCC010000358.1 GCA_021838985.1 Planctomycetota bacterium | reverse complement strand
CGCGTAAACACATAGGCCGCCAGACCATAGACGGTGGCGTTGGCGCGGGCGATCGCCTCCGCTTCGGTATCGAACCGGCACACCGGCGCCACCGGGGCGAAAGTTTCCTCGGTCAGGCACAGGGCCGGCTCCGGCACGTCCAGCAAAACGGTGGGTTCCAGGAACCAACCCCGGGCGCCAAAGCGCTTACCGCCGGTGGCCAGCCTGGCCCCGCGCTGCACCGCGTCCGCAATGTGCGTCAGCGCGGTGTTCAGGCCGGCTTCGTTGATCATCGCGCCGATGTCCACACCGGGGCTTAGGCCGTCGCCGACTTTCAAACTTTTCACCGCCGCGATCAGGGCTTCCACAAAACGCGGATAAATGCCGCGTTGCACGTAGATGCGGTTGGCGGCGATACAGGATTGGCCGGTGTTGCGGAATTTCGCGCCCACGGTTCCCTTCACCGCCGCGGTCAGGTCGGCGTCGTCAAAGACCAGCACCGGCGCGTGGCCGCCAAGCTCCAGGGACAACTTCGTGACATTAGCGGCGGCGCCGACAATCAACTTTTTGCCGATGGCGGTGGAGCCGGTGAAGGTAATCTTGCGGCAAAGGGGATTGGCCAGCAGTTCCCCGGCGATCTCCTCGGCTCTACCCACCAGCAGTTGGAAGGCGCCCGGCGGCAACCCGGCGGCATCGATCGCTGCCGCCAGTTGCACCGCGCACAGGGGCGTGGCGCTGGCCGGCTTTAGCAGCACAGGGCATCCCGCGGCCAGGGCCGGGGCAACTTTGCGCGCCGCCAGCACCAGCGGAAAATTCCACGGACTTATCGCCGCGACCACACCGACCGGGCGCTTAAAAATCAGATGGCGTTTCCCCGGCGCCTGCGGCGGAACGATTCGGCCATACGCGCGGCGGCCTTCTTCCGCGAACCAACGAAAGTGATCCACGGCCACGGCGACTTCCCCGCGACTTTCCGCGAGCGGTTTGCCATTCTCCTGGGTGATGAGGCGCGCCAGGGCTTCAGAATTTTGTTCCAAATGATCGGCGACTTTGAATAAGCACCGTCCGCGCTCCCGCGCCGGCAGCGCGCTCCAGACCGGCAGCGCCCGTTGCGCGTCCTGGAGCGCCTGGCGCACCATGCCGCCATCAACCGTGGCCGCCTGCGCCATCACTTCACCGGTGGCGGGATTGCACACCTCCAGCCAGCCCGTACCGTCGCGCCACTGACCGTTGAGATAAACCTTGGTGCGTGTCATAAAACCAACTTTAGGTTGTAAGTTCCGGGGTTCAGGTTACAGGCGATGGAGTTCCAGCCACTGGTTTGTAAAAGTTGAAACCCAAAAACCAACACCTAACCTCCATCGCCTGCCAGTATGGCTCGGGCACTGCGGCACGTTGCCGCCAGCATCGCCTCGGGGTGGTGCTTCGGCAGGTTCAACTCCACCCCCACCCAATCCGCATAGTTCATCTGTTCCATCGCCTGCCTGACCGCCGGCCAATCCACGTCGCCCTCCAGCAGGTGCAGCACCGGCCCGCCAGCGCGGGCGTCCTTAAAATGGATGCGGCGGATATACCGCGCCCCCAATTCACGGATCCACTCCTGCGGATACCCCAACAGACAGTTCACGACGTTGCCCACATCAAAGTACATCCGTACCTGGGGACTGCCGATCGCGTCCAGGAATGCCGTCCACTCCCGCGGCGAGAGCAGAAACCGATTTTCCACATTCTCCAAGGCCACCGTCAGGTTGAGCTGTTCCGCCACACGGGCCACTCGTTGGGCGGTTTCCAGAGCGTGGTTCCACGTTTGGGTATAGGTTTGCCCGGCATCCCAGCGCCCGGGCACAATCAACAACACGTCGCCGCCCATGATTTTTACCGCTTCCAGAGCGGCTTCGGCCCGCGCCACCACCTGGGTGCGTTGCCGCGGATCCGCCGCCGCGAAAGCCGGCCAAAATCCCGGCCCGCCGCGCATACTGGGAATTTTCAGCCCCGCCTTATCCGCCAGCTTCCGGAGCTTTTCGGCGGAGTGGCGTGGATCCGCGTCCACCGGCAGCGCCCCGGCGCCCAGGAAGGTTGGCTCGACGCCCTGAAATCCCGCCGCGGCGAGGTCCGCCAATAATCTTTCCGCTGTCGCTTCGGAAACCCCACAGGAGAACGCGATATTATTCATGGTCCGTTATTAGCCTTCAGCCAGCCGCTTTTAGTTACGCGGGTTTTAGGTTGTGGCTACCCGAGTCCAACCGCTCCACGCTCACCGCTACCCGTAACCGTAAAAATCGATACCCTAAAACCTGGAACCGACAACCTACTTCGCTCCCGCCGGCTCGCCCTGCGGAACTTTTTTCCAGTCTTTCAGGAACAGCTCAATGCCAATATCCGTCAACGGATGATCGTAAAGTTTTTCCAGCACGTCAAAACCCATCGTGCAGATTTCCGCGCCGGCCAGCGCCGCTTCCAGCACATGCAGGGGATGCCGCACCGCGGCTACAATGATCTGCGTGGAGTAACCATAATTCGCGTAAATCTGGCGAATTTGCCGCACCAGGTCCATGCCAATATGGCCGATTGCGTCCAGCCGGCCGACAAAGGGGCTTACGTAAGTCGCGCCCACTTTCGCCGCCAGCAGGGCCTGCAGCGGTGAGAACGTCGTCGTCACATTGGTCTTGATATGCTCCGCGGATAGGTGCTGCACCGCCACCAGTCCTTCCTTCATCACGGGCACCTTCACCACCACGTTGTCGGCGATGGTGGCCAGTTGTCGGGCTTCCTGAATGATTCCATCCGCGTCCAGGCTGATGGTTTCCAGGCTCACCGGCCGCCCGGCGGCCAGCGCGCAGATTTGCGGATAGAGCCGCCGCGGATCGGCGCCGGTCTTGGAAACATGCGTGGGGTTGGTGGTTACACCATCCAACATTCCCCAGCGCAGCGCCTGCGCGATCTGTTCCACATTCGCGGTATCAAGAAAAATTTTCATACGGTCATGATCCTTCCACAATTGATTCCGGCGAAATAAGGCCGGCCTGTTGTTGTTCCAGCAGCGCCTCCCGGGCGCCGCGGACGTGCTCTCGAGCCAGGCGCTCCGCCTCGTCGGGTTTTCCGTTGGCGATCGCCTGCACGATCGCCCGGTGTTCCCGGTGAATCACGTCGATGTCACGATGCGCCCGCACCACCATCCCCAACATCCGATAACCTTCCGTCAGCCGGATTAACACCCGGTTGGCGCTAATCTGAACCATGCGGAGATGAAAGGCCCGGTCCAGTTCCCCCATGGCCCGCTCGTGCCCGGCGCGGCCGAGTTCCAGAATCTGGTCCGCCATGCGCTCCAGCTCCCGCAGCTCGGCCCGACTGATGTGTTCACAGCAGAGCCGGGCCGCCAAGCCCTCGAAGACCTCCCGCAATTGATACGCTTCCAGCAAGGTCTGCCGGTCCAATTCGCTGACGAACATTCCCACGCGGTCCACCGCCCGCACCAGTCCGCCGAATTGCAACTCCAGCAACGATTCCCGAATGACGCTTTGCGCCACGCCGAAGCGCTGGGCCAGGTCCACCTGGCGCAGCGGTTGGCCGGGCTGCAGGCGGCCGGATAAAATCAAGGTTTGCAGCGCGTTG
>JAKCCC010000357.1 GCA_021838985.1 Planctomycetota bacterium | reverse complement strand
GCCAGTACGCCACGAACACCAGCACGATCAGGCCGGCCGTGGCGATAAGCGGATTGTTCCAGCGGATGGATTGCGGTGGCGCCGAGACACGGGCGCTCGGCGGATCGACTGCAGTTCCGGCTGCGACCGATGGTCGGGAGGAAGACTCGCGGGGCGGATGGGCCATGATTGATTATTGGAGCATATTTCACAGAATAAATAAACCGTCGCCTACCGGAAAACCGCCGGTGCGAATGAGAGGTTTTCCGGGTGGGGCTGGCATGTAGTGTGGATCCCAGCGTGGGCCGGGATCCGCAGACCACGGCCGCAACAGCAGGCAAGTCGCCACTAAAAACCCTCCAGGCGACTCGACCAAGCCTGCCCGCCGATTGGCGGGGCGCAACGCCTGCGCCACGCACCTGGCGGCTGAGGTGAGGCCGCTTCCCGAGAAATCGCCCCACCCTCTGCCCGCCTATAATAGAAGCAGTTATCAGACGGAGCTGCCTGATGAAAACGAGCCAGAGAATCGTTCAGCTTGGTATGGCCTTTTTGTTTCTGCTGGCCGGAGCGGGGGTCGCCCGCGCGATCACGGAGCGCACAGGACTTGTGACGCTCAACGGCCATCCCATCACGCTGCTGGGGCGCCCGGCGCGAGTCGGAGAAAAAGCGCCGCCCTTCAAGGCCGTCGCCAACAATATGACCGTTTATCATTTTCATCCCGGTCATGGCAAAGTCTGGATACTCTCTTCCGTACCGTCGCTGGACACTCCGGTTTGCAGCCGGGAAACCCGGCATTTCAACGAGGTGGCTTCCACCTTGGGCAAGGACGTGGGCATTATCACTATCAGCATGGACCTGCCTTTCGCTCAAAAACGCTGGTGCGGCGCCAAAGGCATTAAACATCTGCGGACCGTGTCCGATTATCGTTTTCACTCCTTCGCTATGGCCTATGGCGTGCTGATGAAACAAAACGGCCTTCTGGCCCGGCAGGTGGTGGTCATCGGCAAAAATGGAAGAATCACTTACGTGCAACTGGTGCCAGAGCTGTCGCACCATCCCCATTATGCGCCGATTCTGGCCGCGGCCCGGCGTGCCGCAGCGCAACACTGACTCACACTATCCGCAGATTTCCGCGCATGGCCGTGCCGCAACCCAAGTACATAGCCCCCGGTCCGCAGCGTCGCCGGGGTGACCTTTACCGGGGGTAACGCTCCGCCGACCCGCGCAATTCGTGCGACGAACAAATCTTCGCGTCGCGCCAAGAAACACGCCGATGGTGGTACAGCGGTTGCCGGAATAAAAGCACTTACCTGATATCTCCTGGGCCTGGCCAGGATACACTGTCTCGACCGCCGCTGCCTCAACCCCTTCGCCATTCCCGTTTATTTCTGCGTTCCTCTGCGCCACTCCGCAATTCGACATGTAATACCCGGGCTAGCCCGGGCGGCCCCAAGACCTCGCCGATGTGGAAGAACTAGTGCTCTGTCATCCCATATCTTTGGGTACCCCGGCCGTCACCATTCACCGGGTCGCCGCCAGGAAACTTTAAGGCGACTCGACAAAGTCCTGCTCGCCCCCGGCGAGGCGAGCGGGGCGAGCTGAAGGCCGGTGATCCTTCGGGTTCGGTGACGGATATGGGGTCCGATCGTGCACGAGAAGTTTATCACTTGACAGAGCACCGGGGTAATTACCTTCCTCGCGCCAGACTTTGAGCATCAATTCATAGCGGGCCAGACGCATGCCGGTATAGATGCAGTTGCTGGTGGAAAAAATATAGCCGCCCCCCGGCATGCCGTGCCGCAAAGCGTACCGCGCCGAGGCAATCACCTCCTCATCGGTGCCGGTATCCAACGCTCCGCAGTGCACATTGCCGATCAGGCACACCTGCGAACCGTATAACCGCTTGACTTCGGCGATATCCACACCGCCCTGGGGGTCCAGGGAATGCAGGGCGTGCGGCTGGCACTGCACGAGCTGGTCGATAATCGGCATGATGTTGCCATCGGTGTGCTTGATGACGTAATAGCCCATCTGGCGCTGCCCGCGGATCAGTTTATCCAGGTAGGGCGTGACAAATTCACTGAATTGCCGGGGGCTTAGGAAAGGCCCGGTGTTGAAACAATAATCCGCGCAAAGAGCAAAGCCATCCAGGCCCCCATGGGCGCGTAATCTTTCCGCCGCCGCCAACTGCCGATCCACCATCGCCTGGGCCTCGGTCTTAACCTTTTCCGGCTCATCGGCCAGGCGGCAGGAAAATTCCACCATGTGTGCCCCATCAGGAACGCTGAAGGTGGCGTCGCCATGCTGCATGAGAAAATATCGGTCCCCCGTCTTTTCGCGGATCAAGTCGACCAGCGCCATGGTTTCTTCTTCCGTACCCGGGTTCGGGTGCAAAAAAATGGCGCTGTGGCCAAAACGCTCCGCGGTGGCAATAAAGAGATCCGCCATATCCTGCCGGTGCAGCGCTCGCTCCCGTGGCTCCATCTGCAGCCATTGGTGATAGCTGCGATGAGAGGGATGGACCTTGCCGAAAGCCTCCATGGTTAGAAAAAAGACCAGTTCAAAATGGGGCACCAGGCCCGTCAGCGGCTGGCGATTCAGCGCCGCAATAAAGCGCTGCCGCGGCGTCAGCCGCTCCGTCGCCGGTAAGGTTTCCGTAAGCGTAGCCGTCATTTGCATTCTCCCCACAAAAGTCACTATTAACCGGCGGCCGCGGTGGCCAGCACTTCTTGCTGGCGTTTTTCATCCGCCTGGGTCCACAACCGTTTGGTCTGGCAGCACGTTGGATCAATTCCCGCCAACATCATACCTTGGCCCCAGGATTCATGAACCCGGGCCAGCGGCACATCCTCCGGATCACGCATCTGCACCAACACGGTGGTGCGGGCTTCCTTGCTGGCGTTAATTCCCGATCCGTGGATGGTCAAGTAGCTGAAAAACAGCACATCGCCCGCTTGGGCCGGGCATGGCGTGGCCTTTTCGATCGGGTATTGCTCATGCGGCAGGGAATAATCCGCCGCGGTCGTCGCGAGAGGGCCGAGCTTATGACTGCCGGGGACCACGCGAACGCACCCTTTTTCCAGCGGAGCATCATCGAAATGGATGATCGCCGCGATCATGGAGTCATTTTTAAACGGAAAGTAGGGGTAGTCCTGGTGCATAGGGAACGGCGCGCCCCTTTCCGGCGGCTTAATGAACATCTTGGTGTGATGCAACTGCACGTTTGGCCCGATGATGGACTGCGCCACCGCCGTCAGACGGGGATCGACAATCATCCGCGCGAACGCCGCGGCATAAAATTGCACATCATGGCAATGTTGCACTACGGTTCCCGTCGCCCTGACCGTCGCCCAGGCCACCTCAATCTGGCGGAACTGCTGGAGCCGCTGGGCCAATGCATGCGCCTCGCGGCGCAGCTCCGTGGCTTCCCCGGGGGTGAATATCCCCCGGCAAAGGATGTAACCGTTATCCTGATAGAACGCTTTCTCCCCCGGTGTCAACCCCAGAGCCGCCATGGCTTTCTCCTTATTCACCCATCGCGTCGCGGATCATCCTGCGACCTAACTGATCCTAGCTCTCCCCGCCGCCGCGTCAATTTGAAAAATTCATCACTGGT
>JAKCCC010000356.1 GCA_021838985.1 Planctomycetota bacterium | reverse complement strand
GGGCGGCGTCGCGCAGTTCCGTGGAATCGGGCATGGCCACAGCCACGCATTCCACCGGCGGCTCAACAGAGCCTAAGCGCCGGATCAGGTCCACATCTCCTTCGCCCGTCGTCTCCAACACCACCACCCGCACCCGCCAGGTCGCCACACGGCCAACCAGATGGCTCAGATCGTCGCCGGCCTGCGGCGCGGCGATCATCCACCGCCAGTCATGCCGGTGCCGCACCGCCAGCGAAAGCAGCCCGCGGCTCTGCCCGTGGCTGATAACCAACACGTTTTCCGCAGCCAAGTCGCGCATAGGCTTCAGGCCTTAGCTTTTGGGGCTTCAGGTTCACGGCCTTGGAGGCGGGGCGCCGCCGCCCTGGCCGCACCCCAACCCCAATCGCTAAGGCCTGGCCCCTACGTTACCGCCACCTTCCGCCGTCTCCGCCGGGCCAGCAGGCCCAGCCCGCCCAAGGCCAAAAGCGAAAGCGTGGCCGGCTCGGGGGTGGTCTGCACGTTGTCGATCGCCATGTCGTTACTGTTAAACCCGTTCTGCCAGACGGTGAACCAGACGTAGCCGTTGCCGCCGAGGTCGTAGCTCGGGTCGCCCGCGAAGGTGAAGGTTTGCGGCGTCTCGCCGGCGACCAGGCCGCCGCTGTTCGTGCCATCGGCGTTCATGGGCGCCCCGCCGTTGTACACGGTCATATTCTCGCCGGTGTAGCCGCCGGCGGTCTTGTAGACGCTCATGGCGAACGTGTACCAACCGGACTGCGTTATCGTCGCGATCGCGTGGTTGCTCGGGTCGTTTAGCGCGGCCACCGTGACCTTCCCGTTACCCGGAACGAAAAACGCGAAGTCGTTTTCCATAGACTGGGTCAGGTTGGTCCCGGGGTTGTAGGTGCCGCCACCAAATATTGGGTTCCCGTAGATGTCGGAGGGCACCGTGTCGATCCAGAACGCAGCGGTGCCGGAGATGGTCGGGGGCGTCCACCCCGTCGACACGTAGACGCTGACGGATTGCGTGAACGGGCCGGGGTAGGAACTGCTCGCGCCGCCGTAGAGGCTGTAGCCGCCCATCCCGTACCCCGTTTGGTAGCTGTCCGGGACGTTTGTGATGACCGCGTAGTAACCGCCGTTCGCGGCGGCTATCGCGCCCACCGGGGAGGACATGTTATTGGAGGCGTACCGCGTAACCGTACTACCGCTCTGCGTGGACCAGCCGCTCGTGTCCGTCTCGAAACCTTGAAAATAGGGGGTATCGGCCCTCGTGGGCGTTGGGCCGCCCGAAAGCAGGGAAAGCCCCGCCGCCGCAACAGCGGCAGCCAGGACGGCCTTTGTGATTACCCGTGGTCTGGGACTGGACATGGTACTTCTCCTTTTTCCCGCGAATGGGAAATCATTTCGCCGCGCTTCGCCACCGCAACACACGGGGCGGGCGCGAGCGCACAGTTCACAGCCTGTTGTATTGCAACAACCGTGCCAAAGGCGTGATCGGCGCGAATCAGTTCTCGCAACTCGTGTTATTAAAAGGAGATAGGCGTGATATATTTACAATTGTGAATTTTCAGGAAGGCGGCGATGGAACGAAGAAATGGTACATAATGTACCTGAGGCCGGCGAAAATGGTACAAAATGTACCAAATATTATGGTACAAAATGTACCATAATGCCCCCGCGCCGGCTGCGGCACGCGAAGGGGATGAGAGGCCCGCGCCGCCCGCGCTAGGCTGAATATATCTATCGGGAAAGGCCGTGGAAAAGGTCAATGATTCCGGCACGGACGAGGAATGGCCGCGAGCGCTAAGCCGCAGGCGGCAGAGACGACGACGGTGAGCCGCTTGCGGCTTAGCGGGATTGAGCTTGCGGGTGGGACGGCGGCGTGGGGTTTGCGGTCGGGCCGGCGGGCGAATATGGTGGGACCCATGCTTACGGGCAGGCCAATCGTTATAGCACACCACCTGGTCTGGACGCTCTACGGCTGGTGGTTGCCGAACGACCCACGGGGCAGCGGATCCCATAGCATCGCCAGCGACATTTTAGCCGAGCTGGGGCGACTGCATTACGGCCGCAAGGAGGTGCAGCCGCCGGCCTCGACGGTGCGAGAGTTTTACGAAGAGGCCGCCGGGCTGTTGAAACATCCGCGGTTAAGTTTTGCGCCCCAGGACCTGGCGGCAGCGGGGCAGGCGATCGGCGCGGCAATCGCGGGACAGGGCTACACGTGCTACGGATGCGCGGTGATGAGTGATCACGTACATCTGTTAATCCGCAAGCACCGCGATCAGGCGGAAACGATGATCGAGCGGATTCAGTGGCTAAGCCGCGAGCGGCTGGTGGAACTGGCGATTCGCGCGGCGGATCATCCGACGTGGACGCGAGGCGGCTGGAAGGTTTTTCTGGACCATCCGGACGAGGTTGACCGAACCATCCGCTATATCGAGAGCAATCCACCTGGACGGGGTTGGTCGCCGCAGTGCTGGCCTTTTGTAAAACCTTACGACCATTGGCCGCTCCATGTGGGACACAATCCCAACTCGCCGTACGCACGGGCGCTGCGTGCGGCGGGGCGCTATCCGTAGGGTCGCCCGGCGAGGCGAGCGGTGGGGGGAAAAACGGCGGTGAGCCGCTTGCGGCTTAGCGGGATTGAACTTGCGGCTGCCGCCGTGTCCGTTGCCCGTATGGTTGCGACGCCAAGCACGCCCGGTTCAAGCCCAGACGTTGCGTAGCCGGCGATGTCCCAACGGTTTAGTCGCCCGCGGCGACCCGATGCCAACGGCCCATGTGCGCGGACACACGCGGGGCCGCCGAAAATGCCATGCACCCGATCAGCCTGTGGTGCGGGTCTCCAGACCTGCCGCCTTTTCATTTAGCCGCCCGGCAGACCTGGAAGTCCGCACCACAAACGCGGTCCGGGCTACAAAGCTGGCAGACCTGGAGGTCCGCACCACAAGCATTTGCCGCAGGCCCCCAGCCTGTGGTGCGGGTCTCCAGACCTGCCACGTCTTTACTTGGCCGTCCGGCGCCCCATGCGCTCTCCACCTCCAAGCCGCCTGCCGCCTCGGTGCTGGCCGGCTTGGTTCCATGTGGGCGGAACGCGTTCCCACTTAGGTTACGGCCGGGCCTTCCACTTCACGGCTCGCTTGTGGCCTGGATCCCGTGGTCTCGCCGTGGCGCCAGCCGCGGACGGCTTCAGCCAGGCTGGCCGCGGAATCAATTCCCCACAGGGGCACATAGCAGCCGGGATCACGGGTGCGAAACAGATGCCAGGCCAGCAGTCCGAGCACCTCTTCCACGGGCCAACTGGCGGGCGTTTCACACGCTTGCGCCGCTCCCGCCGCGGTGATCCGCTGACGCTGAATCCATTGCCACCATGATTCACTCGCCTCCGACAAGGCGGCGAGCTTCACGGCCGGTCCGACTTCAATCCGCTGCGGGAGTACCAGGAATGGTTCGATCCAGCGGGCGGTAAACCCTTTTTGCAGCACCAGGTACCGGCAACGATCCAGACGATTCAAATGCTGAAAATCCGTTCCCGTCAATTCCTCCAGGCGGGTCAGCTTCGCTTTCAGACGCCCCGCCTGATGGAAATCCATCGTGGCGGCGGCGGAGCGCATCGCT
>JAKCCC010000355.1 GCA_021838985.1 Planctomycetota bacterium | reverse complement strand
CACGTTCCACTGAAATCCTACCATGCTTAGGAATCACTACTATACTGCACCGCCACGGTTTGGCGAGCGACCTCCGGGCTGCGATCATCACTGGCCGTCCTTACCCCGCTGCGCGAAACGGGCGCACCCGTAGAGCCGACGCCCTCGTCGGCTGGTCGCTTGTCCTTACCCCGTTGCGCAAACCGGGCGCACCCGCAGAGCCGACGCCCCCGTCGGCTGCCCGCCTGTCCTTACCCCGTTGCGCAAACCGGGCGCCCTCGAGCCAGCCATGTCCCGATGGCCGCTGTCCCGGCACGCCGGGATACGTGGGCCTGCCCATTGCGCACCGGTTGGCCGCAAATCTCGCCAGTCCCGGAAAAAGGCCAACCACGGACGAGAGTTGCCGCCGGCGGCACAAAAGGCATAATGGTTGCCGCCAGAGGAAATATTATGAAGGGGACCGCTGATGTGTCTGAATCAGGCGACTCATGAGCCTGAAACGACTGGAACCACCGCTTTTCCGGCTTACCTGAACGTCGCCGCGGAAAACCTCGGCCAAGGCGCCCCGGTGGTCGTACGCGTCCGCGGTGACGCCGCCGATCTGGCGCAGGAGATGGCCAGCGCGATGCTTTCGGAAATCCAGGAGGTACAGCGGCAGGGCCGCGCTGCGACGCTGATTGTCCCGGTTGGGCCGGTGGATCAGTACCCGCGGCTGGTTCAAATGATCAACCAGCAGCGGATCGATTGCCGTCAGGTCATGTTCATCAACATGGACGAGTATCTGACGGAAACCGACGAGTGGCTCGCGCCGGAGCATCCGCTGAGCTTTCGCGGTTACATGGAGCGCAGCTTCTACCAGCGCCTGCGCCCGGAGCTGGCGCCGGCGCCGGAAAACCGGGTCTTCCCGAAGCCGGAGAATCCCGCCGAAATTGGCCGGATCATCGCGGCACGCGGCGGGGTGGATGCCTGCTTCGGCGGCATCGGGATCAACGGCCACATCGCCTTCAATGAGCCGCCGGAAGCTCCGGACCGCTTTTCGGTGGCCGCTTTCGCCGCCCTGCCGACCCGGGTGCTCGATCTGACCCGGGAAACGCGCACGATCAACAGTCATACCGTGGGTGGCGAAATTTCGCTTATTCCCAGGCGGGCGATTACGGTGGGCATGCGGGAAATTCTGGCCGCCCGGCGGCTGCGCTTTTATTGCAACCGGCCCTGGCAAAGCGCGGTGGTGCGGCGGGTTTTGCATGGGCCGATCACGCCGCTGTGCCCCGCATCGCTGCTTCGGCTCCACCGTGACGCCATGCTGACCGTGACGGATTTCGTCGCCGCTCCGCCGGATATCCGACTGCGCTAACGATGAAACTGACCTTCAACCACGAACGCCTCTTGGCGGTCATCGCCCATCCCGATGATGCAGAAATGCTTTGCGCCGGCACCCTCGCCCGGGCGAAACAGGGTGGCGCCGCCATTGCTGTGTGCGTTTTATGCCGCGGCGATAAAGGGCAGCCCTCACGCGCGGTCGCGGATCTCGCCACCGTTCGCTGGCGCGAAATGCAGGCGGCGGCCCGGCTACTGGGGGCGAAGCTTTATCGCGGGGGATTTCCCGACGGCCAGCTGTACGATGGCCCCGCCGGCCGCCGCAAGCTCGTTGAAATCTACCGGCTTTTTCAGCCGACGCTGGTGCTGGCGCACGCTCCGGAGGATTACCATCCCGACCACCGCGCCGCTTCGGCTCTGGCCGAGGCCGCGTCCTGGTTCTGCGCCTCCCGCGGCCACAAGACGCCCTCCGCCCCGCTGGCGGCGCCGCCGGCGCTGTGGTGGATGGACACCATCGGCATGCACGAATTCAGCCCCGATTTTTACGTGGACATCAGCCCCTACACCGCGCTGAAAGAGCAAATGCTCGCCTGCCACCAAAGCCAGCTGCAGCGCGGTCAGGACACCGATTTTTCTCCACTGCTGGACCTGATGCATCTGCAGTGCCACACCCGGGGCCTGCAGAGCCAGGCCGCCGCCGCCGAAGCCTTTCGCCTCCCTCACCGCTTCAAACGCCTGCGGGCCTGGTAAGGGACTGTCAACCAATAACCTTGACACTTTTCCAGCGACCGCTGCCGTCGCAGGCCGCTCGCCCCGCTCGCCCCTAACCTGTGTGGTTCACCGCGTGGATCTTTCAACGACGCCGTGGCGCTACCGGCGCCCGCGGCGCACCGGCCCGCCGGATAAAAGCCGCGACCACGCCGGCCAGTTTACGCCGCATGGCCGCCGGATGGTACAGCATGTGGCCGCCGCGAAAGAACACCTCTTGGATATTCGCCTGCAGCCGGCGGTTTAAGCCCAGGTGGTTTATCGTGTATATGGTTCCGAAAAAGGGCGTCGCTAAGTCAAAATACCCGCTGCAAACCAGCACTTTCAGGTACGGATCGCGGATCATGGCCTGGCGCAAATTATCCGTCACGTATAAAAACCCCTCGCCCGGCGGCCCGAAATTCCAAGGATAAACCATATTGGACAGGGTTTTATAGGGCAGGTTATTGTAGTAATGCAAATCCTTACGGACATATTCGTTAAAGGCGCTGGTGAACGGGGCCAGGAACCGCGACAAGGCTGGATCGTAAGGCGCTTCCCCGGCGGTCGGATGGGGATTGTAACCGGTCAGCCGGGTATCCATCCGGCCGATCACCAGCCGCTGGCGGCGCAGGAGCGCCTGCGCAAAAGCCCCCGGTCCAACCCGCAGATTGGACAAAAGGATGAACCTCCGGGATAACCCGCTATAACGGGCCAAGGCTGCGGCGATCTGATTTCGCCGGGCCCGGCTAAGCGCCGCACCTTGCGCCAGCGCCGGCAGGTAATCCGCCAGCGCCCAATGCTCCGCCTGCGCCAGGGTCCGATGAAAATGTTTTTCCAGCGCTGGTGACAACTTATGGTGATACCACGCCGCCGCCGTGTAGCTGGGCAGAAACAGTGGATAAGGTGTGTCGTTGCCCAGACTCGGCGAAAGCACCTGAAAGTTCAACGCGCAGGAAATCAGGATAACGCCATTCAAAGCGATCCCGTCATGCGCACTTAGATAATCGGCCAGAGCGCAGGCGCGGGTGGTGCCGTAGCTTTCGCCGGCCAGAAACAGCGGCGACGCCCACCGCTGATACATCGTGACGTATAAGCGGATAAATTCAGCTATCGATTTTACATCGGCCCGCACGCCGTAAAACGTCTTGCCCGGAACCCCCGGCGCCGCCCGGCTGTAACCCGTGCCCACCGGGTCCACGAACACCAGGTCGCTATGGGCCAGCCAGGTTTGGGCATTCGGCGCAAGTTGGTACGGCGGCGGAGGGGCGTTGCCGCGCCGGGTCAGGCGCACCCGCACCGGTCCGGCGCAGCCCAAATTCAGCCAATTTGCCGCCGCCCCGGGTCCGCCGTTAAAACAGAAGGTTAATGGCCGCCGCGGGCGGCCGGCGCCGGAGCGGTGCTTGGTGTATGCGATGAAAAAAATATGGGCCACGCCTTTGCCTTGGGCGTTTCGGATCGGCATGTAACCTGTGGTGGTGGTATACGCCAGAACCTTTCCGCGGATGGTCAGCCGGTGGCGCACCACCGCCAAAGCGTTCGGATGAGCCGCGGGCAGACCG
>JAKCCC010000354.1 GCA_021838985.1 Planctomycetota bacterium | reverse complement strand
AGGTTCAGGCGGCTCCGGCCCACGGCCGGGCGGCGCGGCGCCCGATCCGCAGAAAAACGGCAAACCTGGCCGCGATAGCAATCAGCGCTTCAGCCACAGCATGCTCAGTTGGCTGCTGATTGTGGCCGTGGTCACGGCGCTGCTGCTCCTGTGGCAACACACCGGCGGTCCGAAGCAGGTTCCTTATAACACGTTCTACGCCCAGGTGCAGGCGAACAATGTGTCCAAGGTGACCTATTTCGGCGACGGCAAGATTACCTTTGCGCTGAAAAGCCCCCTCGCCATCGGAGCGGTGAACGGTTCGCAACTCGTGACCAACCAACCGCCCGCGGCGTTTCAAGGCGGCGGATGGCTGCAAACCCAGACCTGGCTGGCCGAACATCAGGTTTCGATCCGGCAATATAAGCACTCCAGCCGCCTGCTCTGGGATATCCTCTGGAATGTCGGCCCCGTAGTTCTGCTTTTCGCCTTCCTGTGGTTCCTTTTTGCACGGCAGATGCGGGCGGCGGGTGGCGGCCTGAGTATGTTGGGCAATTTCGGGCGCTCGCGACATCGCCTGTTGTCCAAAGAACACACCAATATCACCTTCAAGGACGTTGCCGGCATCGACGAAGCCAAGGAAGAACTCGCCGAAATTGTGGAATTCCTGAAAAATCCGCGAAAGTTTCAACGCTTAGGTGGGCGCATTCCGCGCGGCGTGCTGCTGATCGGCTTGCCCGGCGTCGGTAAAACCATGCTCGCCAAAGCCATCGCCGGCGAAGCGGATGTGCCGTTCTTTTCGATCAGCGGATCAGACTTTGTGGAGATGTTTGTCGGCGTGGGCGCCTCGCGGGTGCGCGATTTGTTCAAGACGGCCAAAGAAACCTCGCCCTGCATCGTGTTTCTGGATGAAATCGACGCGGTAGGGCGGCGGCGGGGCAACGGCTTCGCCAGCGGCGGCCACGACGAACGCGAACAGACGCTTAACGCCATTCTGGTGGAAATGGATGGCTTCGACACCAACGACCAGGTCATCGTAATCGCCGCCACCAACCGCTCCGATGTGCTGGACCCGGCGCTGACGCGCCCCGGCCGCTTCGACCGGCAGGTGAGCGTGCCGTTGCCGGATATCAAGGGCCGCTATGAGATATTAAAGGTGCATGCCCGCAAGGTGAAACTGGCTTCCGATGCGGACCTGCTGCGGCTGGCCCGGCAGACGCCCATGTTCAGCGGCGCCGATCTGGCGGCGATTATCAACGAGTCCGCCCTGATCGCCACGATGCTCAACCGCGAGGCGATTGAGATGGTCGATCTGGAGGAAGCCCGCGACAAAATCCGCTTCGGCAAGGCCCGCCGGAGTCGGGTCATCGACGAAGAGGAACGCGTTCTGACCGCCTGGCATGAGGGCGGTCATGCCGTGGTCCAGTTCTTTTCACCGGGGGCCGATCCGCTGCACAAGGTGACGATTATTCCACGCGGCTCCTTTGGCGGGGCGACGTTTTCCCTGCCGGAAAAAGACCGCCTCTTCTTTCGCCGGCGCTACCTCCTGGCGGAACTGCGGATTTTATTCGGCGGCCGGGTGGCGGAGGAATTGTATGTCGGCGAAATCTCCAGCGGAGCCGGCATGGACATCAAACAGGCCAGCAGCATCGCCCGGGAAATGGTATGCAACTACGGCATGAGTGACGCCTTGGGACCGATCCACTTCGGTCCCGAAGAAGCCGGGACGGTCCCGTGGCTGGAGCCTCCGCGCGAATACAGCGACAAAACAGCCGAACTTATCGACAGCGAAGTGCATCGGCTGATCACCGCCGCCTACAACGAGGCGCGGGCTTTACTGGTAGAGAAGAAACGCGAATTAACTGATTTGAAAGACGCGCTGCTCAAGTATGAAACCCTCGACGCCGAGGATGTTAAACGCATCATGGCGGGGCAAATTCTTTCCAAACCGACGGTAGGGGAGTTGCTGGCCGCGGAGCAGGAGCGGCTCCATCCGCAGCCACAGCCTGGCTCCGGCGCTCCGGCCCCGACCAGCCCCGGCTCGCCCGGCCTTGGCCCGCTGCCCCAACCGGGATAATTTCCGGATTTTTGAGCCTTGAGTTGGGGTTGCCAGGCGCCGGCGGGTGTCCTTTATTCGTGGCGAGGAAAAGGCGGGAGATGCACATGGTAAATGCTTTAATTTGAACAATCTCCGCAGCACCATCTGCGTGCTTCTTCGCGCGACGCGAAGATTTTGGCCCGCGGGGAAGGCCCGGTTTCCGGCCGAGAATCCACCCCCGGTCCTCAATTCGCCGAGGGTCGCCGGGGCGACTGAACTGCTCCGCCTCCGTGCGGACCGGGGGCTAGATATTTTGGTTGCGGCGCAACCGTATTCGTGGGCGTTGGCCGCCATGCGGGGGGTGTTCTCATCGGTGATGGGGCAACCCGATGACACGCCACCCGTACCCATCGTCGGCTCGCATAGCTGAGCCGAAACCTTTATTCTGTTCATAGGTAACGTACCGCGGGAGCCGTTGTGTTGCGCCAGGAATCGCCATCATCCGCTGTGCCGCCGAGAGATCGCTCGGACGGCGTTCGTCCGGTTATGGTGCTCGCTGGTACGGAGACATTTCTGCGGGCGGAAAAACTCGGGCAGATTCAAGCCACCATGTTTGGACGAAAGGATGCCCGCTGGGCGGTGGTGCGACTAGACGGTGCGTCCACCTCGATCACGGCGGTCTTGGATGAATGCCGAACGACCGGCATGTTTACAGAGCGCAAGCTGGTGGTGGTGGAAGCGGCCGACGCGTTGTTTGCAGTGCGCGGCCGCACCGCGGCCGTGGCGGCGGAGCCGCAGGGGGAGGAAGCGGATGCGGAAGAGAGCGCCGTGGAAGACGCGGCGCCGCGCGGCGCGGCGACGGCGCGCGATCGCATGCTCCGTTACGCGGAGGCGCCCAGTCCCGGCAGCGTATTGGTTCTGATCTGTCCGGCGTGGCTGAAGACCACGCGGTTGCATGCGTTCCTCGACGCCAACGGTGCGGTGTTCTGGTGCCAGCCGCTTCCGGAGGCCGACCTGCCAGGCTGGTTGGCGAAGCGCTGCACGCGGGCGTACGGTAAAAAGCTTGATCCGACGGCCGCCCAGGCCCTGGTCGAACTGGCCGGCACCGATCTGGCCCGATTGGATTCGGAGCTGGACAAACTGGCGCTGTATGCGTTAAATGCGCCGACGATCACCGCGGCCATGGTCCAGATGCTCGTGGGCTTTCAGCATGAACAGCAGGTTTGGGGACTGATCGACGCGCTGGCGGTGGGAGATGTTTCCGAGGCGCTGCGCCGCCATGCGGAACTTTGGCTGATGGACGCCAAGATCGGGTTTAAGATCGTCGGACCGATTTTTTATTGGCTGCGGCAGGTGCTTCAGGCGCGGGAATTAATGGATCGCCGGCTGGCGGACGGGCCGATCATTCGCGAGCTGAAACTATGGCCGGCGAGCCGCGCTGCGCAAACCGTGGCGCTGGCCCGAAAGTGGGGCCTAGGGGGATGCCGCCGCGCCGCCGCAGCACTGCTTTCCGCCGATCTGGCCGCGAAAAGTAGTCTGGGTGATCCGAGGCGGAATCTGGAACGGTTCATCATCGAGGTGTTGGACGCTAAAATGGAATAGCTGAACCTGGAGCGT
>JAKCCC010000353.1 GCA_021838985.1 Planctomycetota bacterium | reverse complement strand
CAACGCGCGGCGACACAGGAGACTCCCGATGAAACTGTACCTCTGCCGCCATGCCCAGGCGGCCGATGCCAGTGGGAAAGTGTCCGACGCGGACCGGCCGCTTACACCCCAAGGCATTCGTAAATTTCAACGCGCGGCGTGCGGCCTGGTGGCGCTGGAGCCGGGAATTCAAACCATCCTGAGTTCTCCGCTGGTGCGGGCGCGGCAAACCGCCCAGTTGGCGGCGGAGGTGTTATCATCCGGCAGCGCTGAAACGCCTGTGGTCGCTATCGCGCCGAGCCTGGCCCCGCCCGGGCGGCTTGATATTTTCTTAGACGGCTTGCGAACGATTAAAGAGCCTGGTGGCGGCGTCATGGCCGTTGGCCACGAGCCGATCCTAAGTCGTTGGATTGGCCGGCTCTGCTTTGGCCATCCCGGCGCATGTCAGATGAAGAAAGGCGCCGTCGCGGCGATTGATCTGGATCTCAGCGCGGGTCGCGGAACGCTGCTCTATTTGCTCCAGCCGGGGCAACTACGGCGGCTCCAGGCCAGGTAAGGGCTGGTCCATCCATAACCTTGACCCTTTTCCGCCGCTGCGGTCGCCACGATCCCGAGGTATCGGGATTGGCGTTTCGCGCCGTGCCAAGCCCCGGCGTTTTCCCGAAAGGTAAAGGTTATTTCCTTACGGCCCCTAATAACCCAGCGCGGGTCGCCGTGGCGACTAATAAACTACGCCGACCACCGAAATATAGCCCCCGCGTTGAAGAGTCGCCGGGGTGACCTCGGCCGGGGGTAACGCTCCGCCGAACCTCGGAATCCTTGCGACGAAAAAATCTTCGCGTGGCGCAAAGAAACAGGCCAATGGTGATACCTCGCCACAAACCCGCCCATTAATAGGTGATCACGTGGTGCAGGGCGTAGCCCTGCAATTTTGCCCGCCCATGGAGAAAGCCCAGCTCAATCAGCACCGCGATACCGACAATGTTTCCGCCGAGTGAACGGACCAGCCGGCAGCAGGCGTCCATCGTTCCGCCCGTGGCCAGCAGGTCATCGACCAGCAGGCAGCGCTGGCCTGCCGTCACCGCATCACGGTGAATTTCCAGGGTGTCCTGGCCGTATTCCAGATCGTAGGTCAGCGCGATCTTAGCCGCCGGCAATTTCTTCGGTTTGCGGATCGGCACGAAGCCGCAGGAAAGCGCCTGGGCCACGGCGGTGCCGAAAATGAAACCGCGCGATTCAGCCCCCACCACCGCCTGTATGCCCTTGCCCCGGAACGGATTCGCCAGCAGCTCCACCGCCAGAGCCAAACCCGCCGGATCGCGCAGCAGCGGCGTGATGTCCTTGAAAATAATCCCTGGGCGGGGAAAGTCCGGCACATCGCGAATCAGCTGCTTCAACTCCAACATACGCCAAGCCTCTATTTATTCCAGCACCAGGTCGTCCCGGTGCACCACTTCGTCATACCAGGTTTCGCTGTCCAGCAACTGTGAAAATTCCCGCGACTTATGTCCTTTGATTTTTTCGACATCGTCGCGGCTGTAGTTACTCAAGCCGCGGGCGATGACCTGACCGGCGCTGTCGACAATGGCCACCGCGTCACCGGGGGCGAAATCGCCGCTGGTTGCGACGATGCCGCCGGCCAGAAGCGATTTATTATTTCGCAACGCCGCCGCGGCTCCCGTGTCCACCGTCATGGCGCCGCGGGTCCGCGCGGTCAGGCTGATCCAGCGGCTGCGGGCGGAAAGCCGGCGCTGCGCCGGTCGCAGCAGGGTGCCCAGTTCTTCGCCGGCCAGCAGACGCTGCACCACATTGGGCTCCTTGCCATTGGCGATCAGCACCGGTTCGCCCGCCGTCCGCACCACGGCCGCGGCGGCGAGTTTTCCACCCATGCCCCCGGAGCCGCGCGGGCTGCGCTCGGGGCGCACCAGATGCGCCACGCTGGCATCCAGGGTTTCCACCAGCGGCTGCACCCGGCCGGAGCCATCTTGCAGGCCGTCGACGACGGAAAGCAGAATCAGCAAATCCGCCTGCAGCAGATTCGTCACGTGCGCCGCAATAAGGTCGTTATCGCCAAAGCGGATTTCGTCCACGGTCACCGCGTCGTTTTCGTTGATAATGGGCAGGGCGCCGCAGCGCTGCAGCGCGTGCAGGCAGTTCCGCAGATTCAGGTACCGTACGCGATCCTCAAAGTCGCGCCGGCTCACGAGAATCTGGCCCGCATGCAGGCCGTGCGGCTGCAGGGCCGCGGCGAAACTGTTGATCAACCGGCTCTGGCCGATGGCCGCGGCGGCCTGCAGCATCGGCAGGTCCTTCGGCCGCTTGGTCAGCGCCAACTCGGTCATGCCCGCGCCGATGGCGCCGCTCGACACCAGCGTGACGCGAATATTCCGCTGGCGCCACACTTGCGCCACATCCGCCGCCAACTGTGCGATGATGCGATGATCCAGTCGGTCGTCCGCACCGCACAAGGCGTTGGTGCCGATTTTGACAACGACGGCGGAAATGTTCGCCAGCAGCGCCGCCCGCGGCGAAATTTTGGTGATACTCTCCATCATGACAATGGTATTATCGCGTCAAGGTGAGGTGGACGCTACCCGTCGCAGACTGATGGGGTTGCGGGGAGACAACCTAAGTAGGAGCGCAGAATGAATGCGGCGATTGAAACGGGGCGTCCGGCCGGTTCCCGCAGCAGGTCGAAGATCCGCCCCGGTGGACACGGTCCCCGTGCCGTGGCTTTTCCGCTTGGCTTGATCCCGGCGCGCCGGGAGAGCGTGCCTACTCCTACCGCATTCATTCTGCGTTCCTACTTAGGGGGTGGAAGGAACAGCCGGTGCCGGGGCTTCCGGCTCGATGGACACCTTACGATTGGGGGCAAAATGAACCCGCCCGTCAGTCAGCGCGAACAAGCTGTCGTCGCGAGCCACAGCCACATTCTTGCCGGCGCGAAACCGTGTGCCGCGTTGCCGCACCAAAATGGACCCCGCGGTGACGCATGCACCAGCGTACGCCTTAATGCCGAGATATTGCGGATTGCTGTCCCGACCGTTATGGGTCGAGCCTTGACCTTTTTTATGCGCCATGAGGCTACTCCTGTCCAACCAGCGTTGGTTCGTTTGGCCCAAGCCTGTGCCAAACCATGTAGTTTAATCCATCGCCGGGGTATTTCAACTCTTCACAGAACCCCACCGCGCAGAACTCCACATCGCCGCGAGGTGCGAGCCGGAGCGTTCAGTAAGCCCTTCGGTCTTCCGGTAGAATACGGTCACCATGGCCGGAGGGTATGCAGCCGGACATCCACGGAGCGGTTCATGATCGCCGGGAAGGGTTTGTGCATCGACGGGAACTGGCGGGCGGGTGAGGCTGGGGACTTCGCCTCGTACTGCCCGTGGGATGGGGAATCCCTTTGGCGGGGCGCGGCGGCTTCCACCGCCCAGGTTGACGCCGCGGTCCGCGCGGCCCGGCGTGCCCTGCCGCAATGGGCCGGGCGCAGTGTGGCGGAGCGGCGAAAAGTCCTGACCGCCTTTGCCGAGCAACTCGCGGCCAACCGGGCGGATCTCGCCCGTACCATCGCTCTGGAAACCGGCAAGCCGCTCTGGGAAGCGGACACCGAAATCAGTTCCATGATTGGCAAACTACCGCTGACGCTGGAAGCCTTTCAGGAGCG
>JAKCCC010000352.1 GCA_021838985.1 Planctomycetota bacterium | reverse complement strand
GTCGGGCCAGAACTTAGCCGCCCCACCCCCCGCGGGCGGCCCCGTCCACGGCGGACCTGCCGCACCGCCCCATCAGCCGCCGTCCTTGTGGGGCAGCTTCGGCTCCAGCGCGATCATGATCGGCCTGCTGGTGGTTTTAATGTTCGTTCTATTCGGTGGCCGGGCCAAGGAAGAAAAGAAGCGCAAAGCCATGATTGCGGCGCTGAAGAAGGGCGATCGGGTGGTAACCATGGGTGGCCTGATCGCCTCGGTGGTGGATGTTCGCGATAATGAAGTGGTGCTGAAGGTGGATGAGTCCACCAATGTGAAGGAGCGCTATACAAAAAGCTCCATCGCCAGCGTGATCGGAACGGACAATCCGACGCGGTAGGTTCTTAGGTTATAGGTTATAGGTCATAGGTTTTAGGGATTAGGTTTTAGGTGCCAAGCCGCAGCCACCTCCCCTAAAACCTAAAACCTGGAACCTCTATTATTGACGGCTGAATACTCTTCTCATGAAATCCAACCTGCTGACTCGGTTTTTCATTATCTTCGCGGCCATCGCCCTGGCCATTGTCTGCGTGTGGACCAATGGCCTGAAGGGGGGTATTGACCTGTCCGGCGGCACGGATCTGGTCTATCAACTCAACGTTCCCCGCGATTATCAGGGCAGCCCCGATCACCTGGCCCAGCAGGTGATTTCAATCCTGCGCCGCCGCGTCGATCCGGACAATGTCCACAACCTGGTATGGCGGGTGCTTAGCGGCGCCCGTATCGAAATCGAAATGCCCCTGGCTGATCAGGCGGCACGGCAGGCCCAGCAGGCCTATCACCAATTGATCCTGCGACTGCAGGCCCGGAATCTCCAGCCTTCTTCCATTCGTGCGGCCGTGACCTGTCCCGCCGCGCAGCGCCAGGCGGCTATGCAGCGCCTGGCGGGGGGAGATAAAAAGTTGCTGCACAGTCTGGAGGCCCTCGCGGAGCGGTACGATCGCCTGGTCGCAGCACGGAAAACCGCCGCTCCTTACCGGGCCAATCCCACCGCCATGCCGACGGCGGTGTTGGCCGAACTGAATGCCGCACAGCAGGCCTATGCCACCAGCCTGCAGAAGGTTCTGAACTACAACATCAACGTGCAAAATCTGGCCCATCTTTTCTCCGCAAATTATGGCGTTCATAATCTACACGCTGAGCAATCCCTGAATGATTTTCTTGCCGCGCATCCGGCGCGCCGAAACCTCGTGCAAAAATTGCAGGTAGCCTATAACTTCATGCGCGCCCACAGCGGCGGACTCGATGATCCAGCCGAACTGGAACGCCTGCTGCGAGGGGCGGGCGTGTTGGATTTTCGCATTACGGTCAACCCGAGTAACCCCCAGGCCGCGGAAGCCCTGGCCCAATTACATACGCTCGGGCCGCACCGCGGCTTGGTTCCCTACGGCACGGCGTGGTTTGAAATTGATCCCCGCAATGGCCAGGATCTGCTGCGCCTTCAATCCGGCTACGTGATCGGTTATTGGCAGGGGCGGCATTATATTCTGCTGCACACCAATGCCGCCGCGGCCCTGACCCATCATGGCCGCGCCCACTGGAAGGTTCAGAACGCGGTGTTGGCGACCAATCCCAACACCGGCGAACTGATGGTGGATTTCAACCTGGACCCCGCCGGCGGCGCCTATATGCGCCAGCTTACCAGCCGCAATAAAGGCCGGGACATGGCCATTCTGCTGGACAACAAAGCCATTACCGCGCCGGTGATTCGGGGCACCATTTCCCAGCATGGTGAAATCACGCTGGGGGTTCCCAGCGCCACCCAATCCGCTCAGTCCATCCAGCAGCAAGGCCGGTTGCTTACCCAGATTCTGAACGCCGGCTCGCTGCCCGCCACACTGCAATCCCAGCCGATTTCCGTCCAGACCATTGGCGCTACGCTCGGCGCGGACAACCTTCGGTCCGGTCTGCGCAGCGCCATGATCGCCTTTGTGGTCGTCCTGTTTTTCATGTTCTTCTATTACACCATCACCGGCGCCTTCGCCGATGTGGCGCTGCTGATGAACCTGCTGCTGCTGCTCGGCGTCATGTCCATGTTGCAGGCAACCTTCACGCTGCCTGGTATTGCTGGCGTGGTGCTTACCCTGGGCATGGCCGTCGACGCCAACATCCTGATCAACGAGCGCATCCGCGAGGAACTCCGCAAGGGGGCTTCCCTCTGGCTGGCCGTCAAACAGGGTTATGACCGCGTTTTCTGGACCATTTTTGACGCCAACCTGACCACCTCCCTGACCAGCATCGTGCTGATCTTCGTCGGATCGGAGGAAGTCAAGGGCTTCGGCGTTACGCTGCTGATCGGTCTGGCCGTGCATATGTTCACGGCGCTGTTCGTCACCCGCACCCTCATGATCGCCGCCATCCGCTTCGGGGTGATGAAGAAAATCGACGATCTGTCCGTGGCCCAGTATTTCCGCGATCTGGCCACCGGCACGTGGTTCAAGGGCCGCTGGCCGTTCATGCGGGTTTTTACCGTCGCCAATTTCGACTGGATCGGTAAACGCCGTATTTTCTGGACGATTTCCGCCATTATCATGATCGCCGGTATTATCACCTTCATCGCCCGTGGCAACCGGAAATACGACACCGAATTCAATGGCGGCACCCAGATCACCCTGCACCTGCGCC
The DNA here is from genome assembly GCA_021838985.1 of Planctomycetota bacterium. GTDB lineage: Bacteria > Planctomycetota > Phycisphaerae > WQYP01 > WQYP01 > JAKCCC01. Next base: position 998 of record JAKCCC010000352.1, on the reverse strand, counting down.
CGGGCAAGAGCCTGCCCGTCGCCCAGGTGCGCCGCCGCATCGAACATCTGGGCGCGACCATTCCCGCCCTGCGCGCGTTGCGCCACGCCACCGTCTATTCCCTCGGAACCCGGCAGAACGCCTTTCAAATTATCACCAGCATTGTGAATCCTACCGCCGGGGCCGACTCGGTTCGCCCCAGTGCCACGCCCCCCGTGCAACTGCTTTCCCGCGCCTTGGAACATGCGTTTGCCGATGTCCTGAAAGTCACGCCCAGCCTGACGTTTCAGGGCGTGCACCGGCCCTCGGCCCAAATCCGCGATTTGCTTGGCGCCGGGCTGGTGGTGCCGGTCACGCGGCTGAACCTCGCCGACTTGATTCCCGGCGCCCCCCGGGCCGACTTAAGCGACTTTAGCGGCGGCGCCGCGGTCGTGCTTAGGCACCTTACACCGGCGGCCAGCGCCGCGGACTTGGAGTCGCGGCTTGGCGCGATGGCCCAGGAACCGGACTTCGCCGCCCAGCAATACTGGCCGCTGCGCGTCATCGGTCTGCAGGCCTTCGGCAAACAGGTTGCCCCCATGTCCGAACCGGTCACCGAAGCCGTGGTGGTCACGCAGAATCCTAATCTGCTGTATCCTGGCTCGGGGCGCAGCGTGTCCGCCTGGCGACACTCGGTCGCCGCCGCCGCCTGGCATCTGGTGCGCACGGCTCTGACCACTTCTGGCGGCTTGGCCGGGGTGACCAGCTTTGCCCCGCAGGTGGCCAGCGAGGCCCGCATCAACGCCATCACCTCCGTGCTGCTTTCGCTGATTTTGATCGTCGCTTATGTGTGGATTCGTTTTGGCGGCGTGCGTTACGGCTTCGGCGTCATCTTTTCCCTGGTGCACGACGCTATCGTCGCCGTCGCCGGAACGGTTCTGGCGGTCTACTTGAGCCACACCGCCGTGGGACACTTCCTGCTGGTGAGCAACTTCAAGATTAATATGACCATGATCGCCGCCTATCTGACGATCATCGGT
>JAKCCC010000351.1 GCA_021838985.1 Planctomycetota bacterium | reverse complement strand
TTGGTGGATTCTCTTGGAGCGCCGAGGATGCGATCGCAGAGCGCCCGATCAGAACTGCCCGCGTCAAGGATGGGGTATGGCAGCTCCCCCTTCACATCGAACCGTGGGGCTATCGGGTTATTCGGCTGACCCGGTGAAATGATTTGCGGGGGCACGAGCGTTTTCACGTCCACGCCGTAGCGGGAAAGGAGCAACTGATGCGGGGGTTGTTGGGTGTTACGGGTGTGGCCCTGTTGGCCGGGATGTTTGCGTGGACGGCGCCTTTGGCGGCAAGAACCTATTTTCTCGCCACCAATGGTTCCGACGCCAATCGCGGCACAAGCCTGAGCGCGCCGCTAAAGACCTTCGCGGCCGCGGTTCGATTGATGGAACCGGGAGATATTTGCCTGGTGCGTGGTGGCGTGTACCACCAGACGCTTCAGTTTAGGAAATCGGGCGAGCCGGGGCGGCCCATCGAGTTCGCGCCTTATCACCGTGAGCGTGTGATTATCGACGGGGCTGATCCGGTCACCGGCTGGCGCGAACGGCGGGGCGGGATTTACTATGCGCCGATGGCTTGGAGCCTCGGCGAAGGGCTCAACCAGGTATTTGTCAAGGGCAGGATGATACTGGAGGCCCGATATCCGGCCCCCCGAGGCGAAAACCCTTTCCACACCCGCAGTCTGGAAATGGCCGTGCCGGGCAAGGCCCTCGCCGGCGACGCGATTGTTGTGCATCGGCACCTTTTCAAGCCGGTGAATTTCTGGAAGGGCTCCATCGTGCTTGCCAACGTCGGCTACGGTTGGAATTGGCAGTGCGCCCACGTCATCGGATCAACGCCGGGGCGGCTGCGTCCGGGACGACTGCGCGTGGACCATACCTCCCGGCCTTGGTTCGGGGGAATAGGGCGGGGCTATCTCATCGGCTTCGGCCTGCCGGCGCTAACGGGCGACCCGAGCTCGTGGGTATGGGAAGCCGGAAAACTTTACTTGCGTTGGGAATACGGCAAGAATCCGGCTTCGCTAGGCGTGCAAGCCAAGCGGCGGGCCTGGTGTGTGGACTTCAGAGGGCACTCATGGATCACGGTGCGGGGCTTCCAGTTTTTCGCCGGCGCTGTGCGCATGGCGGGCGACCACGACGTGCTTACGGACTGCCGGGCCCGTTATCTAAGTCAATTCACTTACTTTAGGTACGGTGAGCACCCCGGTGACGGGGCGAACAGCGGTTTGGATGGGGTTTATCTGAAAGGAGACCACAACGTGATCTCGTATTGCGAGCTGGCGTGGTCGGCGGGCAGTGGGGTCGTGCTCGACGGCCAATTTAATCTGATCACGCGCAATGTGATAAGGGATTGCGACTACGCCGGCCTCTACGACGCGTCATTGGTGATCAGTCACGGCGGCCACGATCGGATCCTCTTCAATACCATGTTCAACGCCGGCCGCGATATCATCGAGATTTCCCATCCCGACGCCGACCGCATCGAGTACAATGACCTGTACCGTCCGGGTCTGCTGTGCCGGGACCTGGGCGTGATTTATACGGACCAGACCAACGGGCGCGGCACCCGTATCGAGTATAACTGGATTCACGATAATCCGGCGCCTGTTCCCGCCAACGCCGGCGTGTATCTGGACGATTACAGCCGCGATTTCGTGGTCGACCATAACGTGATCTGGGGTATGCCGGGGCGGGGTGGGGCAGGCGTGCTTATTAACAACCCGTTGTTGCCCCCACACCGCATTTTCAATAACACGCTCTTTTTCTGTCGCCCCGTCGGCGCAGACCTCGCCGACCCCAACGGACCGCCGCGGGGATCGAAAATTTTATACAAGCACTTCAACAATCTGTGGCTGGGAAACCATCCGGGGCGGGTGCTGCGAAACTTCAGACGAAACGATTTCCAGCTCAAACCGGGGGCCCCGCCCGCGGATCGGGGCAAGGGCGCCTATCCATTAGCTGGGCGGGACTGGACGGCGGGGGTGGACGGACGTCGGGGGGCACCCAGATCGGGAAGGTGAGCCGCCCACCTTCCGCCCCGGCCCGCCGGGGTTGAAGATCGGCTTGGGGGCGGGTGGATCGGGAGCGGGGACGCGGCCGAAATGTGCATTATTTTCCATTACGGCCAACCCGCCGCACTGGGAAGGAATTTCCCATGAAGAAGGAGGTAGTGCCGTGCCCAGTGACATGCTGGTGAAATTGTACGAACTGCAAGTTGACTGGAGCTGTGTGGCCGGGCAGGAAAAACTGGGCGTGGTCATTCGCAAGCCCATCGGCCCGGAAATGCGACTGCTGGTGGATTGGGTGGGGAAAGTGTTCAGTGTCGGCTGGGGCAGCGAGGTTGCCATGGCCCTGGCCAACAAGCCCGTTAGTTGTTTCGTGGCCGTAAGAGAAGGCAAACCCATTGGCTTCGCCGCTTACGATGCCACCGTCCTTGGCTTCCTGGGTCCCATGGGAGTGGAAAAGTCCGGCCAGGGCCAAGGCACGGGAAAAGCGCTTCTCCTGGCGGCCCTGATCGATATGAAGCTCAAGGGATATGGTTACGCCATTATCGGGGCAGCGGGACCGCTCGAATTTTATAAGAAGACGGTGGGAGCAGTGGAGATCCCAGGCTCCCATCCAGGGGTGTACAAGACACAAATGAAATATTCGTGCTTGGTGAAAAAATGAAAAACATCAAACCTTATGAACGATGCGCAACGCGGCTGGAGGGCCGCGGCGAAGATCCTCCCACGCCGCAATACGTCGCTGACCTGGTGGAAGGACTGCGCCGCAGCGGCGTGGAATCCATCTGGCACTCGGCGGTAGACTCGCGCGGGCAGCCGTTGTTCCCTTCCCGGGTGTTTCCCGACCATCATCGACAGGCTAATGGGGAAGCCTTTCGGGGCCTGCTTGATGCTGTGCATAAGCTGGGCATGCCGGTACTGAGCTGGTATCCACTGAACCTTGGCGGCGGCGTGCTGCGCTCGCATCCCGACTGGCGCATGGAGTTCTGCGAAATGGAGGGGGCTCCGCCGAGCCAGCCACGGGCGGTGGATTGCGCCTGCTTCAACTCCCCCTACGGCGAGCTGCTACCCCGCTTTGCAGCCGAGGTAGTGCGCGACCTGGGATTCGACGGTATTTGGTTTGACCACTCGACTTTCAGCAATCACGAAACCGGCCCGTGGTTCGCGCCGGGCTGCCGCTGCGGGTTCTGCCGCCGCCGCTTTCGCCGCGATGCCGGCCTGGACCTCCCGGCACGTGTGGACTATGCCGATTCCACGTTCAAACGTTGGGTCCAGTGGCGTTACGATGTGCTGATGCAGGTCTGGAAAGCGTGCGTAGACGCCGTTACCGCCGTCCGTTCCGATGCGGTGGTATGTTTCAATAACTACCGCCGCCGTGGTCGCCGCCCTTTTGGTTGGAATACCGCTATCCCCTTACGCCGGTTGGGCTGGGATTGTCTGATGAGCGGCGAATTTGACGGTTTCCCACACCAGGCTGATTTCCAGATGAAGATTAATCGCGCCTACGGCTGCACGCGGGGCGTGGAGAGCTGGTGGCCGTTGAACGATGGAGTCGTGGCTTGGGTGCCCGATCATGATCCGCTGCCCGCGATCCAGGCACATCTGGGCGCGATCAGCGCCGGCGGCGCGGCTTCCATGGGAGTTGGCGTGAGCGTGAAAGTTTTCGCGC
>JAKCCC010000350.1 GCA_021838985.1 Planctomycetota bacterium | reverse complement strand
GTGGCACGATCGGATGTGACCTTCTCCGCGGGCCGTGGCGTTTCGCGGAGCCCGTTTGAGAATGGTTCGGATTCGAGCGATTGGGGTTCGTTTTCGGTCATAGCGTGACCTCCGGTTGTGGCTTAATTAATTGGTATTGGCACTACCCGCGTCATCCGTTTTTTCAGCTGCGTCCCGCCGGCCGCGCTATGACACAATCCATCAAGATCCTTGCGCCGTGCGAAGATCTTGGTTCGATAGAAAACTTTGGTTGCCCGGTGGACCCGCCACCCCCGGCAGAGGTCACCCCGGCGCCTCTTTGACGCGGGGGCTGTATCTTTTGGTTGTCGGCGCAGTTTAGTCGCCACGGCCACCCGCGCCGGGGCCTCGGCGGATTATGAATTTATCCAGGTTTTGGTGTACGGCCCGACCGAGGCGATCTCCGCGGTAAATACGCTGACCTGCCCAACCTGCAGGCGGATCCGTAAGCGGGTAAGGTTGAAATTGCCGCTGACGACGCAGCCAGCGGCGGCGGTGAAGGTAATCGGGACATTCGCGTGCATGGCGGCCAGGCCAGGATCGTAATCTGTCAGCCAGCCAATGACGGTTCCCCGCAACCGCATTCCGGTGAGCACACCGCCGCCGTAGCCCGCGTCGAGAAACGACTCCGCATCTTTTTCGCGGAAATCCTCCTCCAGTTGAGCCTCATAAATATTGGCGGTCACGCCCGGTGGCAACGTTATCGAAGCCGTCAGGCCGGACAGGGGAATGGGGCTGGACATGGTTGGGGTCTCCTTATTTAGCGGTCAGCATGCAGCTCGCCTTGTCGAGTCGCCCTCTTCGGCGACTTGCAGTGACCCGCGGGCGGCTGGGCCGCAGGTTTTCAGTTTTCGGTCCAGCGGGGCGAAGCTTCGAGTTTCAGGGATCAGTAGCTCGCCCCGCGCAGCCTGGCTACGCTCCCGCGGCGTTGAATACGGAACAAATGAATTTCACTTCTACGTGGTACACCTCGGTATTGGCGGCGTCAAAACCGGCCAGGGCGGGTTGCGGGGCCGCGGTTTGCCGACAATCCAGCAGCGTCCCGGCGGACAGGGGAAAGGAGGCCGCATCCAGCAGCGTTGTAAGTTGATCCGCCATGGCCAACGCGGTGGTCAGGGCGTCAGCTACGCAGGTCAGGGTGAGGCTCGCCGGTGTGATTCGATCTCCGGCGAAGTCGTGAGCGCCCGCTAATCCCGGCGCGCCGGCGGCGACATGCAAGGTGATAAACGGCATCGCCGCCGTTTCCGGGGCCCGACTCAGGTAAACCGTCGGAGTGGTCCCGGCGATTTGCGACAGCGCATGATCGCCGCTGATGCGGTTAAGGACAGCCTGAATCAGGGGTTGCATGGAGCCTTTCCTTAGAATCTATCTCCAAACCTGGCAGGGCCGTGTTGGCCCGGCCGGGGGCCATCCGCGGCGTCATCGCTCTTCGCCATATTTTCTTTCAATAGGCCTCGTCGCTCTTCCTGGCATCTGGCCGCCGGCCGAGCCAACGCGACTGCCGCGATGTTTGGAGATAGCTTCTTAATCCTGCGGCGCCAGCCGCTGCGTATAGATCGCCCAGCCTTGGTCGCGATCCCCCAAATTGATCGTAAAGCGCACCTGGTAATAGTCGGTTCCATCGAAAATGCGGTCGCCTAAATCGGCGCCGAGGGCAGCCCCAATCATGATCACATGGGTGACGCTCATGCTGCGCCGATCCGGGGGCGCTGGCATGGCTAAGGCGCCCTGGCCGCCCTGCACCCGCAACGCCAGGATGGTGGCGGGAATATTTGCGGCGAGAATCCGCCATTGACGCAGCGCTTCGCCGTTGGGGCCAGTGGAGACGGTGGAACGCTGCAGGCTGATTTGCCGGCGGCATAGCAAACGTAAACTCATACCAGCACATCCCGGTAGCGATCCAAAATCGCCTTGATTTCCGGCGTAAAAATTAAATCGCCGGCCCGGGCGACATATTCATAACCGACGGTCTTGCCCTGGGATTCGCGCTGCTTGCTCAAGTCCGGCTGGTTGAGCACGTTGCCGATGGCCAGGGCTGCGGCCAGCTGGATGTCCTGCGGAATCAGGCTGCCGCTGATCTGGCAGCCCGCGGCATGGGCATTGACAAAAACGGCGGCGAAACCCGTCGTGGTGGTGCTGCTGACGCTGATGATTTCCTGGCTGTCCTGATCCGGATCGATCGTTAAATTCATGCCCGTGGTGATCGTCCAGGGTTGGCCGTCAAAAAGGCCGCTCATGGCCTGTGGCGTAACGGAGGCCGGGCCGGCGGCAATGGCAGCGCTGGCGGTGGTCAGAAAACCGAAGCCGGCGTTGTAATCCACCAGGATGGCATTCAGCCCCGCATAGGCAAACCCGGCGCGTTGGGCATAGCCACCGGGAAAGTTCGCGGTGAGCTCCGGCTTAAAGCTAAGCCGCCCGATTTCCGGGCGCAGGTCGAATTGATCCGCGGCGTAGTTGATCGGGTTGGGACCAGTGGGGAAAAAGGTCACCGCATTGAGGGCCAGCACCGGCGTGCGGCGAAGCATCAAAAACGGCATCGCGGTGGCGTCGTGGTATTCCTGGTAACGGGCGGGCGTGAAACTTCGCCGGCAATAGCGCTCCACCGCCTGGCTGACGGCGGAAATCAGGCTGGCCAACATGGCACTATTGGCGCCGCTGGCCGCAGGGGCCACGCTGGTGACATACGCTTGGGTGACGAGATCAGCCATGAGAAAGCTATAGCGGCGGCCGCCGGGGGTAATGGGTGGATTGGCTTGCCGCCGTTCCGGCAGGGTACCGCCGGGCCCGGCGTCGGCGAAGAACAGGCGCCCCATCGGTGATAACTTTGCGCCCCCCCGACTTGTGGTTGTTACGGTAGTGGCCGATAATCCTAACCACAAAGCTGCGCCACAGGGCGTTATTGGTGCTTTGCGCAATGCGGCGCGTTCTGGTTAGGCAGGCGCGGTGAGCTACGAGAGTGAAATGCTGCGGCGGTTTGGGATGCCGCCCCGGAAGCGGGTGTCGCAAACCCTGAGGCGCGTGCTGCTCAAGCATGGTGGCGTGGTAAAAGAGTTCGCTTCCGGCCAGCAGGTGGTACGCGAAATAGCCGATGAGCTTGGGCTCGATCAGCGGCAGCGCTCCGCCTGTCTGGAGACGGTGTACCGGAAAGAGGGACGCCTGAAGAAATCTCTCTTGTGGCATCGTCTGCTCTTCCGCGCGGCGGACGCCCTCGCACGACATGGGCTGGCCTCCCGTCCGACGCAGACGGCACGGCTTACCGAGCAGCGGGAGTGGATGCTAACGGAGAAGGGCCTCGACGAAGCGCTCAGGCTGTGTGGTATCCCGGCCGGAAAGAAGGAGTCCCTCTCCCTTAGGTCGTACGAGGTCCAGAAGATCGCAAGCACGCTCGCACGGTCCGCGCGGGCCGAGGATTACGATCCGTTCGACCGGGGCAAAAATACCGTCGTACGCCAAGGGACAGCCACGCTACGGGCGAGGGGGTTCCGCCAAGCGGTGATCGACGCCTATGATGGCGGCTGCGCGATCTGCGGGCTAAAAATAAAGTCGCCCGATTCGTTGTCCTGGGAGGTGGAGGCTGCACACATCGTACCCAGCGGGCTGCTGGGAAAGGACGATCTCTGCAACGGCATTGCGCTGT
>JAKCCC010000349.1 GCA_021838985.1 Planctomycetota bacterium | reverse complement strand
CTGGTCAAAAATCTGAAAGATTTGCCGCGCGTCATCAATGAGGCCTTTGTCATTGCCACCACCGGTCGGCCGGGACCGGTGTTGGTGGATCTGCCGGTCGATGTGACCACCACTAAAATGGAAGACCCAGTTGATGATACGCCGAATTTGCCGGGCTACCGTATCTACAAAGGCGGCCATAGCCGCATGGTCAAGGCGGCGGCAGACCTCATTAACGCCTCCGAGCGGCCGGTGCTTTATGTCGGTGGGGGGGCGATCTTAAGCGGCGCATGGCAGGAAGTCCGCGCCCTGGCGGAGAAAGGCAATATTCCCACCACAACCACCCTGTTAGGCTTGGGGACCTTTGACGAAAACAGCCCGTTGGCGCTGCATATGCTGGGCATGCACGGCAGCGCGTACGCCAACTATGCCGTGCAGGACTCCGATTGCCTGATTGCCGTGGGGGCGCGTTTCGACGACCGGGTTACGGGTAATCTGAAATTATTCGCCCCGAAGGCCAAGGTCGTGCACGTGGATATCGATCCGTCCAGCATCAGCAAGTCCGTCAAAGTGGATGTGCCGGTGGTCGGCGATGCGAAGCTCTGCCTGCGGGATATGCTGCTCCACATCGAATCCCGGCCTCGCCAGGCGTGGCTTGAGCGGATCCACCAATGGAAGGCGCGCTTTCCGTTCACCTGGAAAGATGATTCGCCGCTGCCGAAGCCGCAGGCGATCATTGAGGCGATTAACCGGATCACCGGTGGCCGGGCGGTGTTTACGACCGGGGTGGGCCAGCACCAGATGTGGGCGGCTCAATTTATCCGCTGGAACCGACCGCGCAGCATGATTACCAGCGGCGGGCTGGGCACGATGGGCTACGGCCTGCCCGCCGCGATCGGCGCCCAGGTGGGCCGGCCCGGCGAACTGGTTATTGACATCGACGGTGACGGTTCCTGCCTGATGACGGCCATGGAGCTGGCCACCATGCATCAGTACCAGCTGCCCGTGAAGGTGGCGGTGCTCAATAACCGTTTCCAGGGCATGGTTCGCCAGTGGCAGAAGTTGTTTTACGGAGGCCGCTTTTCGCACACCGAGATGATCAACCCGGATTTCGCGGCCCTGGCCGAGAGCTTTGGCGTCCGTGGCCTCCGCTGCGAAAACAAGGCTGACATTCCGCGCGTGGTGGAGGAGATGGTGAAACATCCTGGTCCATGTTTGGTCGATTTCATTTGTGAAACCGACGAAAACGTGTATCCGATGGTCGCCAGTGGCAAGGCCTTGGACGATATGGTGATGGGGGTGGTCGGCGAAACGCCGCCGAACAGCGGGCGTGATATGGGAACGTTGGCGTGAGGACGCCAGGACGAAGGACGCCATTGGCGACTAAACTTCAGGCGGAAGAGAGAAGCTTTTCCGTTGAAAGTTTTCCACCCGGTGCGCTAAATGCCCGGCGCCAGATCTGAATGCTGATGGCTGAACGCTGAGGGCGGGGAATTGAAGGCTCGTACTCAACTGGGGATTCCAGATGCGACACGTGATAACCGCTTTGGTGATGAATGAGCCCGGCGTGCTGGCGCACGTGGCGGGGATGTTTTCCGCCCGCGGCTTTAATATTGATTCGTTGGTCGTGGGCCGCACCGATGATCCGAACTTTTCACGCATGACCATCGTGGTCATCGCCGATGAGCGTACGTTGGACCAGGTGCGCAAACAATTGGGTAAAATTGTTACCGTGGTGCGGGTGCGCGATTATAAGGAAAGTCCTTTTGTCGCCCGCGATTTGATGTTGGTCAAATTAAGCGCGCCGCCGAAGGTCCGCAGTGAAGTTATTGAGCTGGCCGGCCTGTTCCGCGGCCGCGTGGTGGATGTCGGCCAAAACACCATCATGGTGGAGCTTTCAGGCGAAGAAGATAAACTTGACGCGTTCGTTGAGTTGGTGCGGCCTTACGGTATCCGGGAATTAGCGCGCACGGGCGTGATCGCCATGGCCAGGGGCGCGGAAGCGGTGCGTTCAACCGGCTCGGAAGATCCGCGGCCGGCGACCGGGGCAAGTCCGCTCGCCCGGCGTGAACCCCTGGCCCGGCGCCAACCCTCGCAGGCGGAGCTTGAAGCCACGCCGCCGGGATGACCACGGGTGCGCGGCGGCGCCATACCCAGCCAACGGGGCGAGGCCATCCCGTCCGCGCCAAGCCGAAAAAATTTGCGCACGGTGCGAAGCGTTTACTGGAATCGGATCCAGCGCGTCGGAGCCGCGCTGGGATCTCGCCGTAAGGTAGTTGCATTCCTGATTAGCGGCGGGTAATATCTATATTATCGGTATGTGTTATAGGAGTTACGGTGACTGCTATTTCGTCGCCCGAAGCCTGGGTTGATCTGCACACGCATTCCACCGCCAGTGATGGTACCCTGACACCGGCGGCCGTGATCGATGCGGCGAAGGCCGCTGGCTTGGCTGCTATCGCCTTGACCGATCACGATACCGGCAACGGTTTACATGAGGCCGCAGATCGCGCTGCTCTCGTTGGCCTGCGATTTGTGCCCGGCATAGAAATTTCCGCTGAATATCCCCCACCGGGAACTCTGCATATTCTCGGCTACTTCATTGATCCGGATTCGCCGGCTTTAGAGGCCATGAGCCGGATTCTTTTGGAGGGCCGCAATGCCCGCAATCCGCGGATTATTCAGCGGCTCAATGAGTTAGGTTGCGCGGTGAGCATGGATCAGGTCCGGGCGATCGCCCAGCGTGGTACGGCGGCAAGCGGTGCGGTGGTGGTGGGGCGTCCGCATATCGCCCAGGCGCTGGTGGATGCTGGCTGCGTGGCCACCACCAAGCAGGCGTTTGATGTCTATCTGGGCGTCGGTGGGGCGGCCTATTTCGACAAAGAACGCTTGACGCCGCGGCAGGCGATAGACTGCATTCACCGCACCGGCGGCCTGGCGGTGCTGGCCCATCCGGTGCAGTTGCGGGCGCTAAACCACGCGGCGCTGGGACACATCATCAGCAATCTTAAAGACATTGGCCTCGACGGTATCGAAGTTTGGCACAGTGATCATCGGCCGCAAGACAGTGAACTGTTTATGCAATTGGCCCGGCGCTACCGTCTGATTCCCACCGGCGGTTCAGATTTTCACGGCCATAACAAACCGGGCATAGACCTAGGCCTCGCCGGCGGCAAGGTCCGCGTGTCCATGCAGGTACTCGAGGACTTGCAAGAACGCCGGCGTGCGTCTGAAGAATCTATCTCAAAACATCGCGGGAGTTGTGTTGGCCCGGCCAGGTTTTGAGACAGATTCCACGGGCCGCCGTCCGGTAACGGAAAATACAAAATCAGAGCTTCCCTGGAAAACGGTATGCTTAAGGAAATCTCTTGGATCGACGCGCCGGAACTTAATCGGCGGTTCCACACCGCGCACCCGTCTGAAATTTTCGGTTGGGCGGTTGAAACCTTTGGTGATGGGTTGGTTTTGACCAGCAGTTTTGGCGCGGAAAGCCTGTGCGCGATTCACCTGGCCATTGCGGTGAAGCCGGATATTCCCATCGTGTTTATCAATACGGGCTATCTTTTCCCGGAGACCCTGGGTTTTATGGAGGCCATGCGCCACCGCTATCACCTGAACGTCCGTGAATACCATTCCCGATACGATCCGATGGTGTGGCTGACGATTCATGGTGAAAAT
>JAKCCC010000348.1 GCA_021838985.1 Planctomycetota bacterium | reverse complement strand
CATTATGGCCGTCCGGTGAAAACCACCAGGCGATCTGGGAATCGAAAAACGTATTCAACTGCACCGCCGACAGGCCCAGAATCATCGGGGTCATGGGGCGGATCACATCCCGCAGGGCGGCCCGCACAATTTTTCCACCGAACGTCGGCAGGATTCGCCAACCGCTGCCCAGGTGGACCCCGGCCCGGCGCACCGCCGCCGCCATCATCAGTAATTGCACGGATCCTGCCAGCAGCACCGCCATCGCCACGCAAGCCACCCGCCAGACCGGCGGATAACGCCAACTCCACCACCAAACCGGAATGGCCGCCGCCAACGCCATCGCCACATTCAGAATAATGGGGGCCGCCGCCTGGGCGGCGAAGCGTTCATGCGCTGCCGCCATCGCTCCGAGCAGCGCCACGGCGCAGACGCTGATGCTATACGGAAGCATTAAGGCAATCATCGCCGCCGCGAGCCGATTCGCTGGCGCCAGCCCGGGCGCCAGCGCCAGGGGAATCAGAAGCGTTTCCCCGGCCAGCGTGATAGCCGTTAACACGCCGATCAGGATCAAGGTGACGGCTCGCGCCACCTGGTTGGCGGCCGTCTGGCCGTACTGATCTCGCACCCGCACATACACCGGCAAAAACACCGCCGTTAAGGCGCCTTCACCGAAAATACGGCGAAATAGATTCGGGAACTGAAAGCCCATCCAGAACGCGGACCAGTTTGTACCCACGCCCAGGAAGTAAGCGCACGCTTTGTCCCGAACCAGCCCAAAAAGGCGGGACAGCAAAGTCAGCCGTGAAATGAGATTGGCCTGCCGCACGAAGTCCGTACGGGGCCGCTCCGCGGCGGCTGGCTGGTTCACGGTCCCCGGCTTCGGATTTGGATTTTGATCTTGCCCGGCGGTCATCCGCAGTCCAACCAGAACCCTGAAACCAAAACCCCAAAAACCAGCAACGGACAGCCCTCACCGCGAAGCGGTTAGGCGGTATTGCGGTTTCTTCATTAGCCCCCGACCGGTCAGACGCATCGTGATGAACAGCCCGCCGGAAACCAGCCCCAGAGCGATAATAGCCAACGCCCCGCCCCACTGGCCGTACGATCCCAGCAGCACCGCATCATACGCGAAAAGCCAAAACAGGCCGACCCGCATGACCTGTCGTCCACGCTGGCGCAGCGGAATGTGATGCCGTGAAAATATCGCCGCCACCCAGAGCCCGTAAGCCGCAAACACCGCCGCCAGGGCGCCGCAGGCGAGAACAAAATCGCGATCCACCTGTCGCCAGAAAACCATCGCCGCCAGCAGCAGGCCGTCAACCATCCCTATGCCTGCCAGAACGCCCACGACATCGCGCCGCCTTAGCCGTGGCCGTTTCACTTCCATAAAATACGCGACGGTACTGGCGAATGCGACGTGCGTAATCAGGACGGCCGATACCAGCAAGAAAGGCGCCTCCGGCCGGCCCAATTGGCAGTTCAGTCCCCGGATCAGGCCCAGGGTCAGCAATCCTATGGCCCCCAGATATTTGCCCGCGGCGTTGTAAAAGACGATCAACAGCGCCACACCCAAAGCCAGAAACAAAGCTACCGGCACGACTTCATGCGGTTTGAAAACCACCAGCATGGCCGCGAAAAACAGGCTCAGCAACAGGCAGAGCACCGCCAACACGATCGCCGCGGCCGGAGAAATCCGACCGCTCGGTAACGGCCGCGCTGGAGCGAAGAACCGGTCCCGCCCCATGTCCAGCAGATCATTGAGCACCATCCCGAAGCTGTACAGGAAGAACGACGCGATACCCGCAAACACAAGCTGCCACGGTCGCGCCGCCAGCGGCGCCTGGCCCGGCAGTTTCAGCAGCAGCACGGTCCAAACGTCCGCCACCGCCGTGAGCGCCAGCGCCACCCGCATTAATTGCAGAATGCTCAATATTCGTGCGCCCATCGCGGCCTCGGCGTGCACTAAGGGACTGTCCATCAATAACCTTGACACTTTTCAGCGACCGCTGCCGCCACCGGCCGCTCGCGGCTTAGCATTCCGCGTTCCTGCTTAGCGGGTATTGGCGCCGCCGGTCCGCCCGTTGCTGGCGGCTTTCGTCGCCGCGGTCGGCGCGCCGACTCGTTCCCGCGGCGCGGGCGACGGCGGAAGACCACGGCTATCGCGAAAACTGCATCGCCACCAAAATCAAATCATACGCGGTATGGACGCCTACATCGATGCCGAAGCCCCGGAAAATAAAAATTAAAGCAAAGTAAACGCCCGCAGCCGTGCGAAACAGAAAGGTATTCCACGCCGGCGCCTCGTGACCCAAATAATGATAAAGCGAAAAGAGCACCGCCGAAGCCAGCACGATCAGTGGAATCGCCCGGGCTGGCGAGAGTCCCAACACGTCCACCAGCATGATATTCAGTACGGTAATCAGGATCAGCCGGAACAGCAGTTCCTCATAAACTCCCGCACCTACGGATAAAACCGCCTGTGTCGGCCAGGGAAGGGCGCTTCCCGCTGGAATCGTGCGTGCGGCCGCCATCATGGGACCGCTGGTCAGCAGTGCGGCCAGGAGCAGCAGCGGCATCGTCCAGAGCAGGCTTTCGCCGAGCATCCCTGCGTACAAACCCGGTTCGAGTTTCCAGGGATCCTTTCGGGCTAGGTGCCAAAGCAGCAGAATAGCCACCACTGCCAGGAGGGGTAGATAATTGCCGACAGCTCCAAAAAATGCGAAAAAGCGCAGCATCAACAGAAACGCGATGACGTTGGGGGCTGGTCCTTGGTGCGGGTTCCACGGATGCAGCGTGCTGCCGATCTGATACCACAGCAGCAGGGGCAGAATAAAAATCAACGCCTGCAGCGGGCGATGGGTGCGGTCCAGGTAGCCCTCGCCGCTGCCGATGTTCATCCAGGATGAAGTTTTCTTACGCATTGCCGCCCGTCGTCGCGCCGCCAACCAGCGCCCCGGAGCCGGAACCCGGGCGCCGCCAGCCAGGCGGTGGCATGATAAACTCCGCCGCCATTTTCAGCCACCGGAGACTTCACGTGCAAAGAGCGTCGATTCCTGTTACAGTCAGGAGCAGCTAATCGGAAATCGACGATGGACGAGTTCAACACTACCGGCCGCCCCCGGCCCGCCGCCACGGCCGACGCGGGTGGGGCGGGTGATAACGTCAATGGCCGAGGCCCTATGGGACCGGGATCGGCCCGGACCGCCGGGGGACCGGCGTTAATCGACCGGCAGCCGCCGTACGATCTGGACGTGGAAATGGCGCTGTTAGGTTCGTTGCTGATCGATCCGCAGTCCATTGGTCCCGTCACCATGATCGTCGATCAGCCGGACGCTTTTTTTTCGCGGCGTCATCAGGCCATTTTTGCCGCCATTATTGAGTTGTTTCAGGCGGATGCCGGCATTGATGCGCTGACCCTGCTGAATCGGCTGCAACAGAAAAATATTCTGGAAGTCGCAGGCGGTCCGGAATATATCCGGGAGCTTTTGGGTTGCGTGCCCAGCGCCGCGAACGCGGAAAACTACGCCCGCATCGTGCGGGATAAAGCCTTGCTGCGCCGTCTGATCAGTTCCTGCGCCGCGGCCATGCAGGATTGCTACGAGAGTCCGGACGATGCCCCCGTCGTGCTGGAACGCGCCGAAAAGCGCATTTTCGATATTGCCCAGCAGAAGCTTACC
>JAKCCC010000347.1 GCA_021838985.1 Planctomycetota bacterium | reverse complement strand
ACGTGGAAGTGCGGGATCGCGCCATCATCGGCGGCTTATGCGCGATGCATCAATTTTGCCGCGTGGGGCGTCTGGCCATGATTAGCAACAATTCCGCGCATAACGTGGACATCCCGCCGTTCGTGACCAGTCTGCAAACGAATACCATCACCCAATTAAACGCGGTCGGCCTGCGTCGTTCGGGCATGAGCGCCGCCAGCATCAACGCCTTGCGGCGGATGTTTCAAATATTGTTCCGCCAATATGCCGGTTTACCGCTGGCCCAGGCCATCGCTCTGCTGCCGGTCGAATTATCCGTCGTGCCGGAGGTGCGGGAATTTGTGGCATTCGTGCGTTCGGCGAAGCGTGGCGTGGCGCGGTTCGGGCCTTGGTCGCAGCGTCATGGTCCGGGGGAGGCGCACGCGGCGCAGGCCGACGACGACGGGGGCCTCTGACATGTCGGTGATGGTCCGGCGCATCCTGGACGCCAACTTTAATCGCGCGGGCGAGGCCTTGCGCGTGCTCGAAGATTATGCCCGCCTGGGGCGCAGCGACGGGGAACTGGCGGGTGACTTTAAATCCCTGCGCCACGATCTGGCCGCCGCGCTGCGGCAGTTCGGCCCGCTGGATCTGATCCTGGCCCGGGACACGCTTCATGATCCCGGCGTCGGGCTGACGGGCCGCCTGGAATGGGCGCGGTCGGATATCCAGGAGCTGCTTTCCGCCAACGCCCAACGGCTTTCCCAGGCCCTGCGCGTGCTGGAGGAAACCGGCAAACTGGTTTCCCCCGCCGCGGCCGCCGCCATCAAGACCATGCGTTATCGCGCCTACACTCTGGAGCAGCGGCTGCTGCGCCTCGCCGCGGCTGGGGGGAGTTTTGAGCGGGTGCGTCTATACGTGCTGTTGACAGCGGCCCGGTGTCGCCGTTCGTGGGAAGAAACGCTGGAGGCGATTCTGGCCGGCGGGGCCGACGCCGTGCAGCTGCGCGAAAAAGAACTGCCCGACGCGGAGTTGCTGTCCCGTGCGGAAACGCTGGTTAAGCGCTGCCGGCCGTCCGGCGCCCTGGCGATAATTAATGACCGCCTGGATATCGCACTGGCCGCCGGGGCGCAGGGCGTGCATCTGGGCCAGCACGACCTGCCGTGCGCCGCGGCCCGGAAAATCGCGGGGGCCGACTTTATTATCGGTGTGTCCACGGAGCATCTTCCGCAGGCCCAGGCGGCGGTTCGGGATGGCGCCAGTTACGTGGCCGTCGGCGCCATGTTCGCCAGTTCCACCAAAAGCAAGCCCCATCTGGCCGGCCCCGCTTACGCCGAAGCGGTGATCCAGGCGCGGTGGCCCGTGCCAGCCGTGGCGATCGGCGGCATTACGCCGGAGAATATCGGCCAGCTTCGGGCGGTGGGAATAACCACCGTGGCCGTCAGTTCGGCCGTGATCGCCGCCGATGATCCGCAAGCCGTCTGCCGGCGCTTGCGCGAAGCGCTCGGTCCGCATGCGACGTCGGACTCTGCACCTGGCGCGGGTTGACACCCGTCATGCCGGCGTCGCTGGCGCATCTTCAGGACCAGCGAAGCCTCCGGGCCTGGACGAGCGTCCGGGCACACTTGACGCGGCGGGGTGCGGGCGGTATTATCCAACCGGATTTATCCGGATAAATCCGGTTGACAACGGCTACGCGCCAGCCTATAATAAAGTCGGTTGCGGTAGAAATGGGACCATGGCCCAAAGTGAATTGATCGTCAAAGAGGTTCCGGTGGCGGATATGCTGGCGGCGAAATTGCGCCGGGAAATTGACGCCAAGCGTTTCCGCCCGGGTGACTTTGTCATAACCGAACGCGCCCTGGCCCGGCGCGAGGGCATTGATCGGAACATTGTCCACAAGGCCGTTAACGCGCTGGTGAGGGAGGGCCGGCTGGAGCGCCGGCCGGGCAAAGGCGTGTACGTGCCCGGTGCGGTGGACGGCTGGCGCCAGGCTGCTTCCACGTCGCGGCTGGTGCACGTGCTGGTGGCGGACCTGGCCGCCAATATGTGTGTGGAAATAGCCCGCGGCATCAAGCAGGCGGGCTTAAGCGCGGGGGTGCGCATACAGGTGCACGACGCCCATGGCTCCCTGGAGTCCGATCTGCAGGTGCTGCGGAAGTTGCCGGAAACCGCCGTCCATGGCGCCATTATTGACTCGGTGCATCATCCGCGTTTCGCGGAAGTGCTTTATGAGCTTCATGCGGCGCGCTATCCCTTTGTGCTGGTCGATGAAACCCTGCGCGATCTGCAAGTGCCCAGCGTGGTGGCGGACAACTACCGGGGCGGCTACCTGGCGGGCCGGGCGTTGATGGATCGCCGGCACCGGCGCATCGCTTTCACCGGCTTTCTGGGAGCCGACACCGTGCGGGCTCGCCTGGAAGGCCTGCGCGACGCCATGGCCGAGGCGGGTGTGGCGCTGGACCGCTCGCTGGTCGTGCCGGTGCGCCTTGAACCGGTGGAGATTCTCGAATTACCCGCGGATCAAGCCACGGAGATTGAGCGGGCGGTGCGGGAAATCCTGGAGCGTCCGGATCGCCCGACCGCCATTTTCTTTTCGACCGATCTGTTTATGCCGCAGGCGTACCGGGCCATTCGCGGCTTGGGACTGCGCATTCCAGACGATGTCAGCGTGGTGGGGTTTGATGGCGACCCCCTGTGTCGGCTGCTTTCGCCCACCCTGGCGACCGTTCGCCAGCCGGCGCGGGAAATGGGAAAAGTGGCGATGGAAATGCTGCTGGCCCTGATGGATGGCCGGAGGGATGAGGGCGTGGTTAACCGGGCGGCCCGTACGCCCGTGGCGGTCCGCGACGGGTCGAAGGCCAACGGACGCGGCGACGCGGGGACGCATGGACACGGCGACGCGGCGACACGGCGAGACGGGGAGACCGTAGCCGGTCGGAGAGTCGCCTCCATGGAGACCGAGGTCCCACTCGCCGCTGCGAATACAACACAGCGCCAGGACAGTGCTTGGCACCGCGTGCTGCCCGTGACCTGGCAGGATGGCGATTCGCTCGGCCCGGCGCCAGACGCGGTGAGAGATTGCACCGCAAAGGACACGAAGGCGACCGACGGATCACGCGAAGCCGCGAAGGGCGCGAAAGAAATCCGGATGACGGATAGGGAGATGGTTGGGGTGTGATGTTCGCGGGCGACGCGGCGGGGGATTTCACCACAAAGGACACAAAGGACACGAAGTAACCGCGTGAAGGTAACCGATGGATCACGGTCGCCGTGGCGACTAAACTGCGCCGCGAAGAGCGCGAAGGGCGAGTTAGAGAACCCAGGGGCAATGGTTACGGCGAAGTGAACTCGGTAAGGATGTCAAGGGGTCATGAAAAAGGTGTTTTCGCGGCCGGGGCGACCGTAGCTCACGGTCGCCGTGGCGACTAAACTGCGCCGCGAAGAGCGCGAAGGACGAGTTAGAGAACCCCGGGGCAATGGTTGTGGCGAAGCGAACTCGGCAAGGATGTTAAGGGAGCATTAGACAAAAGGTGTTTTCGCGGCCTTCGCGGCTTCGCGCGAGGAAACGGTATTTGTTTCGCCCCGGCGGATGCGGGTTTGCACCGGATCGCGTGATCCGGGACCGGCTTTTCGCGGGGCGTTTAGAAAAGGGAGGTGCCTTATGGTACCGCAGGATTTACTTCCGGATGACGGCGTTTCCGTGGTGC
>JAKCCC010000346.1 GCA_021838985.1 Planctomycetota bacterium | reverse complement strand
AAAGACGCTCGGCTGCTGGCCGACGTGGTGGAGCGGACCAGCGGGGGCTGGGACGGCGCCGGGGAGGACGGCAAGCCCGCCCCGCGTTCGCCGGGCCTATGGGTACGCCGGGTGGGACGCGGCTGGGTGGTTTGGGCGGGGGTGGAGCTGTTCGCCACCTACCTGCACACACCCACACCCCAGATGCGCGAACTGTTTAAACATATCCTCATCACCCTGCGCCGACCGTCCATTACCTTGGAAGGTCCGTTATGCGTGACCCTGAATGCCCGCCGTCGTGCGGACGGAACGCTGCTGATTCACCTGCACAACAACCCCGGCACCGCGTACGCCTACCCGACCCCACCGCTGGCGAACTATTTACACACGCCCGGCGAGGTGCTGGAGGCACGGGACTTGGCCGTCCACCTGCATGGCATGACGGCTCAATCCGCGCGTTCGGGCTTAAGCGGCAGGAGGTTGAGGCTCTCCAAAGGCGGTCGGAGTATCATCGTGTCCCATTTGCCGTTGCATGAGGTCGTGCTTGTCGAAACCACCCAACGCGACGTTTAGGGGACGCGCCTTCTGGAACCGGGCCTATGGTCGTAGCTGTCACCGCTGAACCGTCCGAAATAGTCCAGGTCACGCGAGAGTGGCTGACCCTGCCGCGCGGGGCGCCCGACCGGTGGATAAGGGGCGCCGTCCTGCGGCAGATCCAAACCTTGGGGCCGGGTCGTGGCACCCCGGCGCCAGGCGCGGTCGATGCCGCCAGCATCACTGTCTCCTACCGGGGGAGCGTGCTGCGTGCCGGTAAGGATTACCTGGTAGACCCGGAATGGGGTTCATTGGGACGCCCGGCCGGGGCGCGCGTGGCCGGGCCAGGCCGTGTCGCGGTGAGCTATCGCTATGCGCTCCGGCGGCTGGATTCATGGGTGGGGTGCGACCGCGTTCCCGACCGTATTGTCAAGGGCGTAAGCCACCTCACGACGCCCCAGCCTCCGACGATTCGGGACGGCCAGCGGCGTATCGCCAATATCTTCATCGACTACTTCGGCAAGGGGGCGGACGCTGATATTTTCCCCGTTTCGGAGCGGCCAAATCAGGCCGGTACGCGCAGCACGCCGGGGCGCCTGCCTGCCACAATGGCCAAACTCGGCGAGGGCCGGCCGGTCCGGGTGGTTTGCTGGGGCGACAGTGTGACGGAGGGGGGCGACGCCACCAGCCCCGAGGCGGCATATCCGGCGCTTCTTCGGCGGCGTCTGCAACTGAAATTCCCGCAGGCGCGACTTGAGGTTCAGGTGGTGGCGGTGGGAGCGTCGAACTCGCGGCAGTGGCTATACCCCAACCGTTTCCGTCATGAAACGCGCCAAGACGAATGTGACTGGCTGCGAGTTGTGCGTGCTCAACCGGATCTGGTGGCGATCGAATTCGTTAACGACGCCGGGTTGGGCACTGCAGCCTGGGACGAGACGTACCGTGATATTCTGGGGCGATTCAGGGCGATCGGGGCGGAGGTCGTCTTGATCACGCCCCACTTCACCTGGCCGCCCCTGATGGGGTTCCAAGGCTGGCGTTCTCCAGAGTGCCGACCCTATGTGGGCTTCCTGTTTAAGTTCGCGGAGGAACATCGCCTGGCAGTCGCGGACGCCTCGTCTCGCTGGGCGCATCTCTGGAAGGAGGGCGTGCCCTATATAACCCTCTTGCGTAACGGCATCAACCATCCCGACGACCGTGGCCACGCCATCTTCGCCGACGAACTGTTGAAGTGTTTTGAGACTTAGGGACCCGACCCTTTGGCCACCACCATGAAGGACGAGGCATAACATCGTGAGAGAGTACCTCGACAGACCGGCCCACCCCGGGCCGCCATGGAAGATCGTCGGTATCCAGCTGGACCTGGCACGACATATGGAAACGGTTGAGTACATCAACCAATACGCTGATTTTGCCGCCGCACACGGGTTTAATACCCTCGTGCTTTACCTGGAAGGACGGGTAAGGACGGAATCATTTCCCTTTCGGTCGCAGGCCGAATCGTACTCCCTGCGGGAGATGGAACGCGTGGTAGGCCACGCCCGCGAACTGGGCATGGAAGTAGTTCCGGTGGTGCCAGCGTTGGGGCACTGCGAGCAGTTTGTCCGCTGTCGGCAGCTTCGCCACTTGGCGGAGGAGCGGGGCGGCCGGGGGCGATGGAAATGGTCATCATCGCGCTCCACTTTCTGCCCCTCCCTGGAGGAAACATACCAGTTCCTGGAGCGCTATTACACGGAACTGGCCGAAGTGTTCGCCGGTCCGTGGTGGCACGTCGGGCTGGATGAGTCCTGGAACCTCGGCTTGTGCCCGTTATGCCGAAGGCGTTGGCGGTCGGCGGGTCTGGGCTCGATCTTCACGGAACACCTCCGGCGGCTGCATAAAATCGTGGCCAAGCTTGGCAGACGAACGTGGATCTGGAACGATATGCTGGAGTTGTTTCCGGACGAGTTGCAGCGTGTGCCGCGCGACGTGGTGCTCTGCCACTGGGAATATGCGGACGACCCGATCAGTCCGGAGGGCATCCAGGCCCACCTCGCCAACCACCGGCGCTGGGACTGGCTGCGCATGTACGAGCAGCAGGGCCTGGACGCGGTGATATGCCCCGGGGGCCCCTTCCCGCTGCAAAACCAGAATGTCGAGCTGTTTACGGATTACGCCCGGCGCCACCGCGTTCTGGGTGGAGTGCTGACGCAATGGGAAGGCTCGCCGCGGCGCCAAGTGGAGAATCCGGTCCTCGTGGCGATGACAGGGCGCCTGTGGAAACGTACCGTCTTTGACCCGGCGAGGGCCTGGCGGGACGCGCTTGAAGCGGTGCTTCCGGAGGCTCCGGCCCCGCTACGACAGGCGGCCGGGGAGGTATTGCGGCTGGCGTCGGCCCGCGTCGGATTCACGCGAAGGGTGCTCAGCGAGATGGCGCAGCCTTTTTTCGACGGTCGGCCAACCCGACAGGAACGGCTGGAGGGTGCGGCGCTGCAAGCAGCGCTGGCGTGGTATCGGCGGGAAAGGCGCATGCATCCGGGCGCCGGATGCGACGCTGCCATCCGGGGGCGCTTGGAATGGGCGGCGCGGTTGACGTTGTTCCGTTGGGGGCTGCGCGAGTTTATTCCGCTGGTTTATGATCCCGCGCGCCCCTCCGCCGATCAGGGTACGGTCGCGCGACGGGCCAAGGCCCTGCGGAAGGAATTTAGCTGGTTGGCCCGCGAGCTGCGGCGAAATAACCGTGTTGAGGCTGGATGGTGCACCCCCGGCGATCGAGAAGACTTCGATGCCTGGAGGGCGCTGGCGGGAGATCTGCAAGCACTTTGGGACCGCGCGCGGCGCGTCCCTTCGCGCCGCGACTGGTTGCTGATCCTGCGTTTGTTCGTGCCGGACGTCTGCGGGTGGCCGACCTTAAAAGTTTCCGTGAGGTTCGGCAACACACGGAAAGGCGTCCTGGAGACGAGCCACGTGGGGGTCCCCCGCGGCCGCATCGGCGGCCACTACGACCTGTTTATACCGTTCGCGTCCAAGCGGGCCCCGGACGGGGTGGTGCTGGAGGGCTACGGCTACGGCAGGCAGGGAGTCTGCTTCGTGGAGGCGAAAAACGCTTCAGCACGCCTGGTGCCCGCGGCCCTTGAGGCCGTACACGGACCGGTCACCCAGGCGGCGGCCGTTTTGC
>JAKCCC010000345.1 GCA_021838985.1 Planctomycetota bacterium | reverse complement strand
CAATGGTGGCGGCGCTGCGGGCACCTTCACGGGCAGCTTTTCCGGCTCTGGCACGCTGCAACTGCAAGATGCCACGTTCGAACTGGCTCCCCCGGGGCCGACGCTAACCAACGCCGGTTTTACCGGCACCTTGGATGTTGAAACCGGAGCAACTGTTTTACTGGACAGCCAAGGCGCGCTCACCAGCGGCGGCTTCATCATCAATGGCGGCGCGTTGAAGAACAACAGCGGCGGCGCCTTGAATTTTTCTCCCGCCAATACTATTGCGATCAACTCCGGCGGCTTCACCTTTGACGCCTATGGCCAAAGCAGCACCCTGCAAGGCGTCATCAGCGGCGCGGGAGGCCTGACCATTTCCGATACCAGCAGCTCCGGCGGCGGCGTGGTGATTCTCAACCCAACGGACAGTGGCGGCAACTCGAAGCCAAACACCTATACCGGCGGAACAACCATCCAAGATGGCATTACGGCTGGCTTTACCAACAGCGCCAGCTTCGGCACGGGAACCATCACGGTCGACGCCACCGGCGGAACCCTCAAATACGGGGCGGCCAGTCTGGCGCCGACGAACCCGCTGCAACTCATCGGCAATGCCACGATTGACGCCGGCGGATTTACCGGCGCCAACGCCCAGACTTACGCCGGGGCCATCCGCAACGCCCCGGACACCGGCGGCCAGACGTTGACGATCCAGAACGGCACACTCTCACTGACGAACAGCTCAAACCAAAACGACTTCACCAGCGGCACGTTGCAAATCGGTGACGGTGCGCATACCGCCACGGTCCAAGCCGTGTCCTCATCCGGCCTGCCCGGCCCGAATGTTTCCATCGAACTTAACGCCGGCACGCTGAAATATACCGGCGCCGGTTCGCTCACCTTACCCAACAACGTCGCGGGCGCGGCCGGCATGAACAACGCGCTCGACGCCGGTGGCAACACCATCGTCCTCGGCGGGGCCGTCACCAACAGCAGCGGCACATTAGCGCTGCAAAATGGCACATTCTCATCAGCCAGCGCCTCCGCCGGCAACACGTTCGCCAATTTCACCGGCGGCACGCTGCAGGTCGGAAGTTCCTCCGGCGCCGCCACACTCGCGCTTAGCGACAACGCAAGCATCGACGTGCTGTATCTTCCCGGCTTAAATGCCACCCTCGCGCTCAATGGCGGCACGGTGGCAATGCCCGCCACCCTCCAGCAACCTACCACCATCTCCAACAATATCCTGGTTATGGGAGCCGGGGGAGGCATCGAAGGCGTGGATAATGCGAATGCCGTAATTTCACTGGCGGGATCGCTTAACATCGAAACGTCGAGCAATCCCGACGAGACCCTCGTGCTGCTGAACGGCGTGTTTTCCTTCACCAAAGCCGGCAATACGACGCAGGGCGTCGTACAAGTGGGGAACGGGACCAACAGCGGGGTCGCGAGCCTGCAGTTTAATTCGGCCCCGATTGCGCCTACAAGCCACATCACTCTGGACGATGGGGGCTTGGCCTTTGTCAGTTCCAGCAACGGCCCCGTTACCGTCCCGCAGGACATTTTGGTCGATCCCGCCGGTGCATTCGTGGAGACCATTTACACGGGGCCGGGTTCCGGGTCGGAGGCCATCGTGCAACTTACGGGCGACCTAAGCGGTCCTGGCAAGCTGTCGGCCGCCCCCGGTTCCCATAACCAGGATGTCGGGCCGATTGTGCTGGACCCCTCCGCGGGTAATAACCTTGGCTTCACCGGCACGCTGCAGGTGATGGCAAACCTCACTCTGGACTCCCAAAACGCGGTCACGGGCGGCGGTTTTGAGGTCGGCAGTACTTTCTCGTCCGGGGGGGTAACCTTCACCAACAATACCAACGGGCCTCTGGTTCTCTCCGCGGCAAACACGATCAGCATGGACTCCGCTGCAAATCTCGCGATCGACACGCGCGGGCGGAGCGTAACCCTTCACGGCATAATCAGCAGCAACAGCTACGGGGGTGGTCAATTGACCTTGGAAGACACGACCGGCAGCGGCGGAATAGTAAATCTTGACCCAACCAACCCTGCGGGCCAGTCCGTTCCCAACACATACTCGGGGGGCACGACCGTTGCGGGCGTCACCGCCACCTTTGGCAGCAGCGGAGCCTTTGGTAGCGGCGATATCGTTTTTCTGAACGGCGGAACGCTCATGCCGACGGCCGCCGGCCTGAATTTGCCAAACAACATCGGCCTGACCGACAGTCCTTCCAGTTCCACACCCGACGTCTACAACACCAATGGCACGATCTCCGAGATCAGCGGGCGCCTTTACACCGTTTACGACGCCTTCCAGGAGCCACCCCCGGGGGGGCTGGTCGTTGACGGTGGCGGCACACTGCTCCTTAGCGGTACAAATCGCTACACTGACGGGACTATCGTCCGAGGCGGTTCAACGCTGGCGGCCGGCTCGCCAAGCGCCCTGGGGACCGGCGACGTGGGTCTGATCGCCTCCAATCTCGCCACGATCAATGCCATACCCTTCCAGTACTCGGGAAGCCCGCTCGCCATCCACGTAGGTGGCAACTACAGTCAAGACGGCGGCTCGGCCCTGCTCTTGACGATGGCCGGCCCTGATAACTACGACACGCTGCAGGTGGCCGGCACGGCTGCCTTGGGCGGCCATCTATTGATCGAGTTCTTTGGAGGCTTCCACCCAAGTCTCGGCGAAAAATTCACGGTGGTCACGGCCGGCGGAATCAACGGCCACTTCAGCTCCGTCAGCGGGACCAACGAGCCGGTCGTTTTCTCGCAGGACACCACGAGTACCACGGATGTGATTACCGTCGAGACGATTATAAACCAGCTAAACAGCACCGCGGCGCAGAATATGGCCTACCTGGGCATTCAAAGCAGCATCATCGCTGGCGAGCAACTTTTCGACCAGATGGAAAACATGCTGGCTGGCGGCACCGGAGGCTTCAACGCCTCCAGCCTGAACATCATCGATACCCCCAACGCCGACCCATTCAGCACCGCCCTCGCTTCCGCGATGCAATCCGTCGGCCGGGCGGCTCAGGCCTCGGCCAATACTGATTCTATCGCTTACCTTGATCGCTTCGACTCCCATTCGCCGACCTCGCCAAGCGGCCCCGTTCCACTGCCCCGGTCGGAATCGGCCAACACCATTTCCGGCTTCGCCGCCGGCGAGATCACGGTGGCCACCGACTTGCCCGGCTCCGCCCCCGGCCAGAGCAGCAGCTTCAATACCGGCGGCGTGGTCACCGGCCTGGGCTATAATATGGCTGGCCATCTCGTGATCGGCCCGATGTTCTCCTACAACTACACCGGCTCGAACCTTGACAACATCGGCAGCCGCTTACGCGCCAGCGCCTACTCCCCCGGCATTTTCGTTGGTCTGCGAAAAAGCCATTTTCACGTCGAGGCCTTCGCCGATTATACCTACAACGCCTACCACATCGATCGCAACGTCACCCTGCCTGCCGGTGTGGCCACCAGCAGCCCCAACGGCGACCAGTTCGATGTCAGCTCCCAGTTGACCTACTACTTCCATGTCGCCCGCGGCCTGAAACTCGGTCCCTCCGCGGGCCTGGGATTTACCAACTTGACCATTTCCGGCTACACGGAATCCGGCGATGGCGCCGGCGACATGACCATTTCGCCGATATCGTTCGACTCACTGCGCAGCTTGCTCGGCG
>JAKCCC010000344.1 GCA_021838985.1 Planctomycetota bacterium | reverse complement strand
TATGTCATATTCGCCCAGGCTGCGTGCGGCCGGGCCAATTGTCTCATTCCCGCTTATGGTCGTGACATCGCAGTCGCCCTCGTGGTCACGGTCCCAAAGGAAATAGCACACCCCACCCTCGAAGTCGACTCCGGGGAACACGTCGCCCATTCGCTCGTAATCCACCAACGTTCGGATTCGACGATCCGCCAGCATCGCGCGCCGAAATTCGGACAGGCCCAGGCCGCCGGCCATCCAGCGCGACGGCATAATCATGCAGAGGAATCTTGGCTTGAGCTTCTTTGCCTGATCCACAAACCGGTTGTAGATGGGGACATCTCGCGTGCCACCGTCAGAACCCAACTGATAGGGCGGGTTGCCTATTACGACGTCGAATTTCATGCCGAGTATCTCCAGAGGGTCGTGAGTGTGAATGAACTTGTACGCGTGGGTATCAAGCTCTGGGCCACGATCGTAGGCTTCTTGGCTGGCCCCGCAGAAGCTGCAGTGGCCGCCCTCCCAGGCGTGTTCCACGCGCTGGAACCGGATATTGCCCTGGGCGTCGTCGAAGCTATCGCAGACGGAATACTTCCCATCGGCCGCCTTGGAGCAGTAGACCGACCGCCGGGCCAGCAGAGCCGTCAATTCGGTAATGGCCAGGCCGTGGAGCTGCCGGGTGAGGATATGGTTGATGCGCTTCTGCTTGTCGGGAATAAGCTTTGCCAGGCCGGCGTCGAGTCGCTTGGCGATTTCGCGCAGGAATACCCCGGACTTGCACACCGGGTCAAGGAAGGTTGCCTCGGGGTCGCTCCATAGCTTCGCCGGCAACAGATCGAGGATGTCATTGGCCACCTGCGGCGGCGTAAACACTTCGTCGCTGCTCAAGTTGGCCAGGCACGTCAGCACGTCCGGGTTGTAGTTATTCCTGGACATCGGCGAGCCCCAAATAATGGATCGGGGGATATTCCTTGACCGGTTCCGGAAAAAAGACCTCTTCGCCGAGATCGGAGAACAGCGGTTGCCCCTTCATCCCCGCGAACGACAACAACTCGTGGAACTCAAAATCCCTGCGCTTCACCATGCCGCCGTTGACCAGCGACCACTCGGAGAAAACGATGGGCCTTGGTCGATCCCCGACGCTCTGGAGCGATAGCGCGTCCCCGTGAATAATGTTTCGCCCGAGGATAAATCGGATGACCCGAAGGAAATCCCCGTTGAAGAAACTCCCGCAGTGCTCCTCCACGATGCTCAGAAGCCGTCGGCGACACTCCACCACGTTGTCTTCAAGCAGGTCAATGCCGTAGATGGAAGAGGCGGACAATAAGGCGTACCGCTCGTATTCCAGCGGGCTGCGGCGATAGCGGCTGTCCACGACGCGCAATTTGCGTTCGAGAATCTCGGCCAGGAAGTTGCCCGTGCCACAGGCGGGCTCCAGAAACCGCGAATCAATGCGTGCGGTCTCCTGTTGCACCAGGTCCAGCATGGCGTTGACTTCGCGCTGGCTGGTAAACACCTCGCCGTGATCGGCCACCCGCTGTTTTGACACAATGTGGCGATTCATCGCGGTGCATCTCGCCTTGTCGAGTCGCCTGGCGGCCTCATGACGGCGACCTGAGCGATCGTGTCCCATGCGCATACGCATGCCGAATCCCAAGCGCGCCGGGTGGGTTCTTCATCCAGGCGCCTGCAGCCCCGCGGCGGGGCCGTCGGTGCCCGCCATTTTTTGCCCCGGCGCCCTGTCCTCGGCGGCCAGCCCGCAGGGCGGAGGCATTGAGAGCAAGACCGGTTCCATCAGGCCGCCGATGGTCGCCATGTGCCGCGTGCCCGCCCGGCCGTCCGCGTTGCCCCCGCAACGTGCGAAGAAACGAAATATCGCTGCCGCCGATAACGGGGTAGCTTTTCACCATTTCACAGTTGTTTGTCGGCGGCGTCAATGCGCGGTGCCCCCAGCCCGTGTAGCCCCGCCCGACCAATCCCGGCACGCCGGAATCCGCACCGCGTACCTGCCGCGCTCCGCCCACCGCCGCACCCGGCCGCAACCCCAAATCCCATTATCGCACCCGCACCCCGCCTACAGCTTCTTCATAGCCACAGCCTCCGCCCCCAAGTCCGCCCAACGGCGGACCGGCTATGGCGGATCGGCCCAGAGCGCCGCGCCGCCCACTATCCAAGCCGCTTGCGGCTTAGCGCAAGTCCGCCGAAGGTCGCCGTGGGCGACTAAATTATTCCGCCTCCGTGCGGACCGGGGCAGAGCGCAGCGCCGCCCCGGGTTCCGCTGCCCACCGGTCCCCGCTCTTTGACAACCAAATACTGCCCTCCCCGAACGTGGAAACTCATACCACAGGCACGTATGATTGAAACCATCGCGACCGGGGCCAGCGGACCACCCCTTGGGGGGCGGCCTTCCAGGCCGCTATGGTCCTGGGTCGAGTCGGGCAGGTCGCCACCGTTTACCCGCCGCCGCGGGGCGACTCGCTGCGGCGAGATGCCCGCCCCCCTAGGGGCCTTCCAACCATCTCTCAATCTCCGGTGCGCGCGGTATAAGCCACAAGTGAAAAGTAAAAAACAATAACCCGGCAGGGAAACAGCGTTTCGCGGATTTTCCTTGAATTTTTCCTTTTTACTTCGTGGCCCTGCTACGCCGCCGACCCCATGACCAACAGGCTGTTGTGGGAACTTGGCAAACTTGGCAAACTTGGCACGCCGCACAAACCCCGTTGGAACCGCTACTTACGATTTGCCAAATAATTTTGGATCTTGGCGCCCCTGGCTATCCTGGCACGCCCCACACGCCAACACGACCCGCCAGCGCTTCGCCGCAGCCGGCCCTACCCCGCGCCAGCGGCAGCACTGCGGTACGCAATGGTGCTCGCGGGCGTTGATGCGGGCCAAATCGCTTAGCCGCCGCCAAGCGTCTTTAACCTTATATTTGATTTCACCGAGCAACTCCAGGATTCGCCTTCGGATCGTGGTGCACACGAATTGCTGGACCTGCGGGTCGGCCAGAACCTGGTGGTTAAATTCGCCCGTAAAATCGACCGGTTGGCGGAACAAGCGCTAAGAATCGCACTGCCGCCCCCCTGCCTGGCCTATAACTTCTCCACAGCCACGGTGCCGCCGGCGCCCACAAGCGTCGGCCCCGCCGCCAAGTCGGCGAACGTTCCCTGGCAGCCTGCTTCGCGCGGCCCGCCGCATCTGGCTCTTTGACAACCCAATACCGCCGCTCTCCGCCCATTAGCCACTGCCCATTGACCACTCCGTCAATCTTTCGCCACCCCCCGTGTAAACATCTTGGCAACTTGGCAACGGCTCGCCCAACCTTGGAACCAACGCCACTTACCGCATCGCCAAGTTCCCGCGTTGCCAAGTTCCAGCGCTACGCCCCAACCCGACAATTCAAGTCAACGCGAAAGGTAAAAGAAGAAAGCAATACGGAAATAGCGCTTCCCGGATTTATCCAGAAATTTTTCCTTTTTTCTCTCTACTTTGCACTTTTCAATTCGTCACCTTATCGGTCCAATACCATCGCGGCATCTCTGGCCCTATTTTTCGCATTTTTCTGCTTTTTGCGGTTATAGTAGTGTGATTCCAAAATAACATATCAATAGTTATGGGAGCGTAACCGTGTCGAGTCGATACTTCCACCGGAATACTACGGGCGTCGTGTTTATCTCCTGCAGGTATTGGAGAATC
>JAKCCC010000343.1 GCA_021838985.1 Planctomycetota bacterium | reverse complement strand
GCGGCCCCGAAGGCCAGCCAGCACGGGTCGCGAATAACCATTTTGGCCAGAGAGCCGGCGATACTGTGGCCTCGCCAGAAGCTCGACCGGGAAGCCGGCAGCAAGGCGGTGGAAAGATGGGCCGGTCTTCCGCGGCGCCCCATAGAAGACGAGCCGGGGCGGATTTGCAGGAAAGCGATGGTCTGGCCGACTAACCGCGAAAATTGCCGGGTTTCATCATGCAGCAGCGCATCGAACGGCCCCCGGCCTACCACGCGGCGCAAGGCCGTCATGCGTTGCCAGAGTCGGGCGACGGCTTGGCGCCGCAGAAGTGCCGTGGGGGGCGGCCTGGATCCCGTTCGCGGGCGAGTCGCCATGGTGACCTGAAGCCCAGCGCCTTGCTGGATGACGCCGGTGGGGGCCGGCGCGCGCTGCGGCGGGGTCCCAGCGCCGCGTTGCAACGCGGTGAACGGCCGGTGGGGCGCCACGCCCGCGGGGGAAAGGCTTGGGGCGCGCATCGCCGCTCGGAACTGCTGTTCATATTGGTCGCGCAAGAAGGCGTAAGCCGCCTCCACATGAGCGCTTAACCACGCCCGTCGTCGCGCTGGCAAAGAAGCGCCGCTGGCCCGGAGCAGGCGCCGCAATTGTTTGCGCCGATCGGCCCGGTCCCGCACCAGCCGCGTGGCGTAGCGCGCCGCCTGCCGCGGCGGCGCGGCAACCTGAAAGGCGCGGATTTCTCCGGGCAACACCTGCGGTCCCCAGAACACGTCAAAGGCCCGCCCCGCGGTGTAAACCAGCACGATCGCCAGCAGGGCCATCATCCAGCAAGGCGGCTCGATGGCCAGGCGAAAAGCGCGGAATATAAGGCTCAGTCCGAATACGGCGGGGAAATCCACATGCCGCAGTGTAAATTGTTCCGCCGGTGGCTCGGCGGTGGGTGGCGGCGGCGGTTCGGTTGGATTCATGGCGCCTCCAACACCGGCTGGTTGCGGGTTATGGGTTGCGGGCACGTTTCTATTTCCTCATAGCTTTGGTTTCTCGCCATCCCGGACGCGCCACCGCCGGCGCACCACTTGGAACCCACACCCAGCCGCCAACTAGGCTTGCGGGCTGCGCGCCCACGCCAGTTTATCCGCTAACAGCCGCCAATGGGATAAGGCGGGATTTTCCACCAGCCGCAGCGGTTTGGCGGCGCGACGCACCAGGACGCATTGGTGTTCCCGCAGTGGTTGCACCACTTGGCCGTCGAAGCTCACCGTGGTGCCGGTATTCACGCGCCGCGGCTGCAGGCCGATAACCGCTTGATCCGGCACCACCACCGGACGGAAGGAAAGCGAATGCGCGCAGATGGGAGTGATCACCATGGCCTTAACGTCGGGAGAGATAAGCGGACCGCCGGCGGAGAGGTTATAGCCGGTCGAACCGGAGGAAGTGGACACAATCAAGCCATCACCGCGAAACGTGGTGGTGTCCTGGGCATTGATTTGCACGGTCAATTCCACCATGCGAAACGGCCAGCCCGCGTTAAGGACAATATCGTTTAAAGCCACACATTCAAAAAGGGGCGGTTCCAACGGAGCCGCGGACCGGGGCGCCGCGGCGCGCCCATCGGCTGGCCCAATCGCTCCATGCAGCATCAGGCGCTCGGTGATCGGCGCTCGGCCGGCCAGAATCAGCTCCAGATGTTCCTGAAACTGATCCATGGAAAACGCCGCCAGATAGCCCAGCTTGCCGAAGTTAATGCCCGCCACCGGCACCGTAAGACCGACTATAAAGCGGGCGGTCCGCAAAATAGTACCGTCGCCGCCGAGCGCGATCAACAGGTCCGGCCGCCATTCGCGCAAGACCGGTTCCGACGCTTCCGAGATAAGCTCCGCCACGTGGCATTCACGGCGTTGGCGCAGCATAGGCAGGAGTGTTTGCGCCGCCGCCATGGCGTCCCGGTTCTCGGAATTGGCGATCAAGCCGATACGCATGGCCGTCTATTGTGACCGAAGCTGTCAATAGAGCAAGCACGAAGCCGGGGAAAAGTTTTTAGTTTTCAGTAAAAACCAACATCCCGGCGGTCCGCATGATTCTAAGACTTTAATCGCCACAGCCACCCGCGGCGATTGAAAGGCGGCGAGTGGCGGCGAATTTAACCACCGATTCCATGGATTTTTAACCACCTCGCCCCGCCAGTGGGCGGGCAGGTCGCCAGGGGGTGACTCGCAGACTGGCGAGCTGTGGCGAGTCGCCTTAACGTTCCTCGGCGGCGACCCGGTGCAGGCCGGCCACGGAGCAGCCCCTGCCCGCCCCCGCCCCTGCCATTTGTTTCAAACGCGGTTGCGCGCAGGATAGGAAGCTGTGGCCGCATTTTGTGGCGAACGCCGCTCCGCAGCGATCGCGCCAAGCCCCCAACGTCTTGGCGGCATTCATGCCGCCCGTAGGTTTGTCCCCTCACCCCGAAATCCGGCCACACCCGTATAGGAAGGCGGTGCAGCCCCTTCCGGTTAAGATAACGGCGCGTTAACGGAAACCTTCGGTCAAAACCCAGCGGGAAGCGGAATGAGGCTGGAATTGCGGAATTTGCTTAAGGGTCTGGCGTTCCTGTCGCCCTGGCTCATTGGCTTGACCGTTTTCACGGCGGCGCCGATTGTGCTGTCGCTGTATTTCAGCGTGTGCAACTATTCCCTGCTGCAGCCGCCCTTATTCATCGGGGCGGCGAACTACCTGCACTTGGTCCACGATCCGGTGTTTTGGAAATCATTGGAAAACACGCTGTATTACGCCGCGCTGGCGCTGCCGGCCGGCATGATCGTCGCCATTGGGGTGGCCTTGCTTCTTAACACCAACCTCCGGGGGCGGTCGTTGTACCGCACGCTGATTTTTCTTCCCTCGCTGACCCCGGTGGTGGCCTCGGCGATGCTGTGGCTGTGGCTGTTTAACGCCAAGCTGGGGCTGATCAATGTGGTGCTGGAGAAACTGGGTGTGGCGCATCCGCCGGGCTGGCTGATTTCGCCGCGCTGGGCCATGCCCGCCTTGGCGTTGATGAGCCTCTGGGGGGTGGGCAACACGGTGGTGATTTACCTGGCCGGTTTGCAGGATGTGCCACGGGAATTGTACGAAGCCGCGGACCTGGATGGGGCCGGCGCTTTGGCCAAAACCTGGCATGTGACACTGCCCTGCCTGTCGCCGGTGATTTTTTTCAACGTGGTGATGGGTATTATCGGCACGCTGCAGAATTTCACCGCCCCCTTCATTATGACCGGCGGCGGACCGGTGCGGGCGACCTACT
The DNA here is from genome assembly GCA_021838985.1 of Planctomycetota bacterium. Classification (GTDB taxonomy): domain Bacteria; phylum Planctomycetota; class Phycisphaerae; order WQYP01; family WQYP01; genus JAKCCC01. The sequence continues at coordinate 418 of JAKCCC010000343.1, read as the reverse complement.
TTTACAGCATGTACCTGTACGACAATGCCTTCCGCTACCTGCGGATGGGCTACGCCAGCGCGATGGCGTGGGTGCAGCTGCTGCTGGTGCTGGCGCTGACCGGGCTGGTGTTCTGGAGCGCGAAACATTGGGTGCATTACCAGGGGAGGTAGTTCGGTTATCGGTTCTAGGTTTTAGGTTGGAGGGGTTCAGGGACAGGGGTGGCGGTTGGAGCGCACAAACCAGAAACTGGAACCCCGCAACCCTCGGAGGCGACGAATATGAAGTTGGCGTTGGCGAAACCGCGGCGATATCGCAGAAAACTTCTGATCCATCTGGTGCTGATGCTGCTGGGGGCGGCCGCGGCGGTTCCTTTCCTGTGGATGCTGTCCACCAGCTTGAAAAGCAACGCCGCCGCGATGGCCTATCCGCCGCGGTG
>JAKCCC010000342.1 GCA_021838985.1 Planctomycetota bacterium | reverse complement strand
CTGCGCGACTTGGACTTCTGGCGCAAGTTCCATGGTCCCTGGTACGGCTTTCAGCACGTGGAAACCTGCCGCAACCATGCGGATGAATCGCACGCTGGCGGGCACTATGCGCTCTGGATGGAGGAGCGGGGACTTAAAAGTTGGCGCGACTATTTTTGGCCCTGGCCGTACTCGGCCGCTGACACCCCAAAGCGCCGGCACGTCTGGGATCTGCCGCAGGAGTTCCACTACACGGTCTGGACCGCCGAGCGCACGATTGCCGACATTGAAAATTCAGTGCGGGCCGGAAAGCCTTTCTTCACTTGGGCGAGTTTTCACGATCCGCATCCGCCCTACCTGGTCTGCCAGCCGTGGGCGTCGATGTATCGACCGGCGGATATGCAGCCCGGCCAGTACACCCCGGGCGAATTCGCCTCCATGCCGCCGCATTTCGCGATGACCCGCGATTCGAACGCGGATTGGTCGATTTATCAGGAACCCGGCGGCCATGGGGTGCATGGATTCCATAGTCATGTGCAGCCGCGTGAAGATTTGCAACGCGACATGGCGGTGTATTACGGCATGATCAGTTTCATGGACCAGCAGATCGGACGCATTCTGGAAGCGCTGGAGCGGCTGGGCCTTGCGGAAAATACGCTGGTGGTGTTCACCACGGATCACGGTCATTTTCTGGGTCAGCACGGGCTTATCGCCAAGGGGGCGTTCCATTATGAAGACCTGCTGCGGTTGCCGTTTATCGCGCGCTACCCGGGCCGCATCGCGGCCGGTGGAACCTGCGATGCGTTGCAGGGTCTGGTGGACCTGGCCCCGACATTTTTGGATGTCTGTGGCCTGCCCATACCCGGCGCGATGCAGGGCGTTACGCAATGGCCGGTGTGGACCGGCCGGTCGCCCGCGGCGCGCCGGGACGTGGTGATCGAATTCCGCCATCAGCCCACCAAGGTGCATCTGCGCACCTTGGTAACGGAGCGCTGGAAGATGACGGTATATCGCGACCAGCCCTATGGGGAGTTATTCGATCTGCGGGATGACCCGGGCGAGTTGCACAATCGCTGGGATGATCCGCAGTGCGCTGACGTGAAGGCGCAAATGCTGCACCGTTTCATCAACGCGGAATTGGTGCGGGAGCCGACGCGCATGCCGCGAATTGCCGTAGCGTGACGGGTGGCATGGCTACACCGCGCGCCGCCAGGGGTGAAATATTTTGCGGTGGCGGTCCAATAGGAGGCGGGCATTACGCCAGGGCGAGATGCCTCGGAAAACCGCCCGGACTCACCGCAGGTCTGGCGCGGAGGGCGGGCATGGTGCCTGACTCACCAGCGGCCTGGAAGGCCGCCCCCCCCCACGATTGTTTCAATCTCGACGGTGCGCCGTATTCTTCGGGAAGGCCTTCAGCTTTCCCTTGCTTTCTGCGCCAGGTAAAGTAAGTTTAGGCCGGCCGGAGGTACAACATGAACCCAGTAGGAATGCTCCGCGAACGCAAGATCGCCATACCGGGCAGGTATGGCGTTGAAAGGATCGGCGTATTCGGATCGTTCGTCCGCACGAGGAAAGACAAACCAGCGACGTGGCCATCCTGGTTGAGTTCAGCCGGGACCGAAAAACGTTTGACCATTATATGAGCCTGAAGTATTTTCTTCAGGATCTCTGCGGGCGCGGTGTTGACCTCGTGACCGGACAGGCGCTCAAGCCCCGCTTGAAGGAACACATCCTGCGGGGCGTAGTCTATGCCTAGGGGCCAGAGGCTGCACCTGGAAGATAGCGATCCGCAGCGTCCCAAGACTACGTTGGCATCTGGTCCTATCACGAAGTGATCGCTGACAGGATGCGGTTCGACGCCATCGTACGGCATCTCGAGAGCATCGGAGAGGCGGGGACAAGGTTCCCCGGGTCTAAGAGACAAGTATCCCGCCGTCGAATGGAGGAAAATAACCGATTTCCGAAATGTGCTCAGCCACGAATATTTTGGCATAGACACGGGAATACTTTGGGACGTCGTCACGCGCGAACTCCCGCCGCTTAAAAAGGGGATCGAGGATATTCGCGCAACCGACCCGTGACGCACCGGCCGGTGGAGCGCACCGCCCTGTCGGCCGCAAGGTGGAAACGCCGCGGTATTTCCGCAACACGGACCTGGTGCTCGTGCCAACGTGGATGCTGTGGACCACCCACGCGCAACGACGGCCGTAAACCATGGGGCGGCGTCCCGCCCGGAGAAGATGAAAGCGGTTCGATGCGGACCGCGATTGTCGCCGTACTTAAGACATGTCCGTAAGGTCGATAAATGAAAGTCATCCTGCTCATGTTCGATTCGCTGAACCGGCACCTGTTGGCGCCGTACGGCTGCACGTGGACACACACGCCGAACTTTCAGCGGCTGGCCCAGCACAGCGTAACCTTCGATAAGAGCTATGTCTGCTCCATGCCCTGTATGCCGGCGCGGCGTGATCTCCACACGGGCCGGCCCAACTTTCTGCATCGTTCCTGGGGGCCGCTGGAGCCGTTTGATGATTCCATCTTCACGTTACTTAAAAAGCGGGGCGTGTACAGCCATTTGGTGACCGATCACTACCATTATTTCGAGGCGGGCGGGGCGACGTACCATCTGCCCTACAACACGTGGGAATTTTTTCGGGGCCAGGAAGGCGACCCGTGGATCGGGCAGGTGGCCCGTCCTAAACTGCCGCCGCGCACCAGCCCCCGCCACGGGGCGTGGATCGAACAGGACTGGATCAATCGCCAGCACCTGTCCCGGCCCGAGCTGCAATCGCAGACGCGAACCGTCGTGGCGGGTCTTGATTTTATTCGCCGCAATCACGACCAGGACAACTGGCTCCTGCAGATCGAAACTTTCGATCCGCACGAACCGTTCTTCAGCCATCGGCGTTATAAAGATTTGTTCGCGGCGCACTATGCGGCGCACCGCCAGGCCGGCGCAGGGAATTTTGACTGGCCGCCCTACGGACCGGTGACGGAGCCGAAAACGCAGGTGGAACATTGCCGCCACGAGTACGCGTCACTGCTGGCCATGTGTGACGATAGCCTGGGCAACGTGCTGGACCTGATGGATGAACTGGACCTGTGGAAGGACACGATGCTGATCGTGTGGACCGACCATGGATTTCTGCTTGGCGAACACGATCGGTGGGGCAAGTGCGTCATGCCCTATTACGAAGAAGTGGCCCACACGCCCCTTTGGGTTTGGGATCCGCGCTGCGACGGCGCCGGCCAGCGCCGCCAGGCCCTGGTGCAGCCGGCGATTGACTTGGGGCCGACGGTGCTGGAAGCCTTCAGCGTGGAAGCCACCGCCGATATGCGCGGCTGCGCCCTGCGGAACACGATCCGCACCGATACTCCCGTGCGGCCGGCGGCGATTTTTGGCCACCATGGCGGACAGGTCACGATCACCGACGGCCGCTATGTGTACATGCGGAGTCCCGCGCGGGCGGAGAATACGCCCCTGTACAATTACACCCTCATGCCGGCACATATGCGGGAGTTGTTCCCCGTGGCGGAATTGCGGCTCGCCGAGCTGGTCGGTCCATGGCCGTTTACCAAGAACTGCCCCATCTTGAAAATTCCCGTTCCTTCTCCCGGCTGGCTGGCGCCGCAGAACCCATTTGGCACGCGGCTTTATGATGTGGATAATGATCCTGGCCATAAGAATCCAGTAACA
>JAKCCC010000341.1 GCA_021838985.1 Planctomycetota bacterium | reverse complement strand
CCCCCCCTGGTAGTGCGCGTACAGATATTGCCCTAAGGCCACGGTGGTGGCCGGGGTGTGCCGCCAAAACCGACGGGGAATGGCCCGCCGCAATTGCGCCTGCGCCCGCTTCTGCTGGGCCGGCGAGGGAATGGGCTGACGCACGCGGGCCGTGGCCCGGGCCTGGCCGGCCGCCAGACCGCACGCCAGCAACACACCCCCAATGCGCCAAAGCTGGCCGCGCTTTGCCTTTCGCTTTGCGAGGTAACTCAACATGGGGCTTCGCCGCACCCACAGAGGACGAAAACGCCGTCGACTTTATTATATCGCCCCCCCCGATGGCCATCGGGACCAGGGGTGGAATCCACGCTGGCACCCCAACCCCTTATTTTCGGAGTAGCGCCCGCTTCCACGAAGGTCCAAAACAACAGTTGAAACTGAGCCGTCGCCGTGCGCGCCAGGATTGAGCCGCCCCTCCTACGGCTGATACCGATAGCTGTCGACCACCGCCACCGCGCACGCGTCCACCGGCAACACTGGATCATAGGGATTCGCCGCCTCCCGCCCCTCCTCCACCGCCACCAATGAGCCGACGGCGGCGCCGGTGAGGTCCAAGGCGATGATACTCCAGCGAATCGGCTGCTCCTGGAAATCCAGGGGTTGCAACAACAGCAGTCGTTGGGCCTGAAATCCCGGCAAACGAATGCGGGCTTCCACGTGACCAATAATCCGCGCCAGATACATTGCTTTTATTCCGGCGCCGTATCCAACAGGGCCACAATCGCCAGGCGCACGGGACAGTCCGGTCCCGCCGCCAGCATATCCTGCACCCCGCGGCCATCACCGCTGACCACGACCCGTGCTCCGATCGCGGCGCCGAGCACGTCCACCGCGATCTGCGGCGGGCCGGTCATCCGGGGCGGCGCCCCCGGCGGGTCGGACCGGTCCGCCAAAGGCTCCACCGGCTGTACGATCAGCAGGCGGACGCCGCGCAGCGAACGGTGCTTGGTCAGACTGGTAACCGAGCCTTTTACCAGAGCGGTAAACATGGTGATGCCGACTCAGGTTTTCCGAAAGACCACCCGCCCGCCGGCGTCAATCCGATCGATCAAGGCAATTACCACCGCGTCGGTGGCGCAATTTTTCATGGTCGGCGCCATCCGGGCGGAAGACCCTTGCGTCACCACCACCAAGTCGCCTTCACCAGCACCCAGATCATCATTGGCGATGAGCATGGTCTGGCCCGGTATCAGCTGGCCGTCCTTGATGACGTGGGCGTGAACGACGGTCAGCTTTTTCCCCTCAAAGCCGGGATCTTTCACGGTCGCCACCACTTTGCCGATAACTTTCGCAATAATCATGCAACACGGCGCTTAGTAAACGACGCTTCTGCAGCCGAAACCAGTGAACCGGCTACAAAGGACCGAGGACTTCTCCGCGCCTGCGGCGGCGCTGGATCTTTGTTGCGGCCAGCTTCGCGCCCTACGCCTGGCCGCCCACGGTTTCAACGGCTGGCGGCGCTGCCGCCGGCGCCTCCGCTGGCGCCGCGGTCCCGGCTGGAACGGCCGCGGGCGTGTCCGGTTTTTCGCGCACCACCCAGACCTTAATCTGCGTCTTGAGATCCGCGGCGAGCTGCACGGGCACCTGATACGTATCCAGACGACGCAGCGCCTCGTCGAGGCGGATGTCGTCCGGTTCAACCGCGTAGCCCGCTTTCTGGAGCTCCTCGGCAATATCGCGGCGCGACACCGATCCGAACAAATGTCCCTCCTCGTTGCAAGCGCGGGCCAGAACCACTTCCACGCCCGCCAACGCCTCGAAGAGCTTTTCCTTCTGTTCGCGAAGCAACTTTACCTTCGCTTCGTAGGCCCGGCGCGCTTCCTGCCAGCGCCGGATATTACCTTCGGATGGTTCAACCGCCAGCCGGCGGGGCAACAGGTAGTTGCGGGCATAGCCTTCCCGCACCTCCACCACTTCACCCACCACGCCTAATTTTTCAATCGTATCAGTCAGCAGCAGTTTCATCGGATACCTCGGAAGATTTCCAGCTTTTCTTAGAACGGAATGTCGCCTTCCTTCAATTCGGCCACGTCGGGCGCTGCGGCCTCGGCCGGGCTGGAATCCGGCGGGCTGAGAGGGGCATCATCGGGCGGCGCAGCGGGATGTAAGTTCGGTCCGGGGCGACCGGCCGCCGGCGCTGCCGGCCGCGCCGGCGCCGTCCCCGCGGCGGAGTCCACCCCCGCGGCCGCGGCGTCGCCGCGGGAATCGATGAACTGGAAGCTGTCAACCACCACCCGCATCTTGCTGCGCTTCGAGCCGTCCTGCGCCTGCCATTGATCCAGCTTCAAACGCCCCTCCAGAAACACCGGCCGCCCTTTGCGAAGGTATTTGCTCAAAGTCTCCGCCTGGCGCCCGTAGGCGCTGCAGTCCACAAATGTGACCTCTTCTTTCAGCTGACCATCGGGAGAATGCCAGCGCCGGTTAACCGCCAGCCCCAGCTTGCACGCCGCCGTCTGATTCGGCAGATAGCTAAGCTCGGGATCCCGCGTCAGATTCCCCATCAGGAATACTTTATTCAGATTGGCCATGGGTGGCTCCCGCTATTTTTCGCCAACAGCCGCCGTCGCACCCGCCGGGGCGGCCGGCTGGGGCGCGGCATGGGTGTCCTCCCGTGCAGCGCGCTGGTCAGGCTCCGCAGGAGCCTCAGGCTCCGCGCGTGGCTCATGGCCACGTGGGCTGTCCCGTCCGCCGGGCCGCCCGCCACCGCGCCGGCTGTGCCGAAAGTCGTGCTCATCCACAAACGGCGGCTGGGGCGTCATATTTTCCATATCCTTTAGCGTCAGATGATCGGCCTGGAGAATGAGCACACGCAAAAGATTATCCGACAGCCGCACATCGCGTTCGATACCGGCAACCTTATCGCCTTCGCAGCGGAAAAAGCACAGCACATAGGCGCCGCGTTTATGGCCCTGCACCGGGTAGGCCAGCCGCCGCTCCTCCCATTTGCGCAAATGCAGGATTTCGGCGTTGGCGCGGTGAAGAATATGCTCCACCTCCGACCGGGCGGCGTCCCAGCTCCCGCTGGCATAGCCGGCATTCAAAAGAAACATTGCCTCGTACTGTCTGATCGGGCTTGCCATGCACACTCCAAATCCGCTCCCCGGCGAGATGCGCCGTCTCCCGCCTCACCGTACCTCACCGCCGCGGCGTCCAGTTCATTCCTCCGCGGCGCCAGCGCCAGCCGCAGCCTGGCCGCGGTTCATGGCCGCGGTAAGACCCCGCGTGGCCCAGCATTGTATCGCATCCACGGCCTGACTTAAAGCTGACTCCATCCGCGGCCACTGCGCGGCGGAGAAAGGGGACAAGACATAGGTCTCCAGCGGCACGGCGCCCCTGGCTCCGATACCGATGCGCAGGCGGGCGTAATCCCGCCCAGTTTGACCCGGCGCCGCGGCTGACCCCAGCGCCGCTTCGATACTGCGCAGCCCATTGTGTCCACCGCTCGACCCGGCGGCCCGCAGGCGAATAACTCCACACTCCAAAGCCGTATCGTCCACCACCACCAGCAGGTCGGGGAGGGCCACGCGGTAAAACCGCAGCGCTGCGGCAACGGCGGAGCCACTGAGATTCATATACGTCATGGGCTTAAGCAACACCAAGGTTTGCGCGCCCAGCGTCACCACCGCCTGCAAACTTTGGCG
>JAKCCC010000340.1 GCA_021838985.1 Planctomycetota bacterium | reverse complement strand
AAAAGAGTTCTATTCCTTCCGGTCGGAGCTGCCGGAAGAATGGTCGCCGGAAGTCTGGACCGCGAACCGCGCGATTCAATTCATTGCTTCAGCCGAAGCGCGATCGCGCCCCTGGTTTCTGTGGTGCAGTTTTGAGCGACCCCACGCCCCGCATAGTCCACCCAAGACTTTCGATGATCTGTATCCTCCCGAAGCGGTGCCTGTGGACTGGAAGGCGTACGAGCAGTTTGAGTGCAGCCGGCTGCAAAATCGTCCGATGCTTGAGGATTTCTGGAAAATCGGGGCGGTGCGGCACGATGTGCGCGTCTTCCAGAAAGCGGTGTGCCGGTATCTGGCCCTGATTACTTTGATCGATCGGGAAATAGGCCGTGTGCTGGCCGCGCTTCAGACCCACGGGTTCGCGGACCAGACGATTGTTATCTTCACCTCCGACCACGGCGACTGGGCCGGCCATTACGGCCAACTCGGCAAGAACCTTCCGGGATACGATGATCTGATCCGGATTCCCTTTATCTACCGTGACCCCCGGCGCCCCGACGATGCCGGACGCGTGGTCGAAGGCATGTTCCAGAGTATCGACCTGATGCCCACCCTGCTGCAGCGCCTGAACCTCGAAGTTCCGCCCACTTGCCAGGGGGTTGGTTTCCTCTCCGCGCTGGATGGCTGGCCCGGTGCGGGGCGCGACTATGTATTTGCCGAGACCGCCGTATGCAAAACGATTCGCTCCCCCCAATGGAAGCTGAATTTCTTCGCCCGCCACCCCTCGCGCGGTCAGCTGTTCCGTATGGGGCCGAGGCCCGATGAAACCAACAACCTGTGGGATGATCACACCTATGCGGAGGTTAAGGCTCAATTGATGCAGGAGCTTGCCGCCTGGATGGTCCGCAGCGAACAGCCCGGATCCATGTGCAGCACGTGGGAGACGCACCCGGAAACGCGCTGGTACCGCTGGCTGGCCCAGCAGCCCGGCGAGTGTGCGGTGGCGAACCCGCCGCCCAACCGCGGCGGGTTCGGCTAAAGAAAAGGCGGATTTAGCCCAAGACGGCTTGGCCCGGGGCGAGGATGATACGCTTCGAACGTGGGCCGCTGTGATCCGCGGCCTCTGGAGCGCGAAGCACGCTGGGCATCGCCAAAAGCTGGGCAACACCGCTCGGGGCTGCTGGTAAAAACCCGACCTTTTTTGAAGAAAAGAAGGCCTATGGTTCCGGTCGTTCGGTGGTAGGCTCACTGTCTCAACCAGTGCTGGGAATACCAACACGCAGGGGATAACGAAGGAGGTTCCGGTGGAAAGCCAAATCACTACACGCCGAAAAATCATCCGAGCGGGCCTGCTGGCGTGTGCGTCGGCCGCGGCGGTGTGGAGTCTGCCCGCGCCCGTCCAGGCCCTGCAATATGTGCACTCCGCTTATCCATCGACCCCGCCCCCCACGCCCCAGCAGGTGGATCGCTTCAGTTCCGGCTATCTGACCGTTCCGGTTCCGAACATGGATCCGTCGTATATCGGCCTGGATTACGATCTTTCAGGCGTCGGTTGGAATTACTTTACCAGCGTTCCGTACTACCGTGTTTCCAGTATGACCATGGTCACACCTTTAAGTTTCGCGGATGCCAAACATTACAACGGCCAATTCGCTCCCGGCACCGACGTTAACTTTGTCAGCGCCACCGGCACGCTGCTCACGACGACGGTTAGCGCCATGAACTTATCCGTTGCGGTGCCAGGCTTTACGACCGGCATCGGAACCGATTTTGCCATCGGAACGCTTAGCGACGCCTTCACCGCCAATCAGAACGTCGCGGTCTATCGCCTGTTGGATGTGGCGTCGCAGAACTATATGGATATGCCAACAATTGTCTACGGCAGCGAACCGAACGGTGTTGGGCCGACCATCGCCAATGGGCAGATAGTATCGACCGGCGAACCCATAAACGCCTCGTACAGCAGCACCACCATCCCCACGGACGCCCTCACTTATGAGGGCGGCGACTCGGGAAGCCCGTTGTTTATCCCCTACACCGCGCCCGACGGCGCCACCGCGCTGACGCTCGTCGGCACTGCCTGGTTTACGGCCATCGGCGCGAACAGCTGGCTGCCGCTGCCGGGTTATACGGATTTCTTGGGCAATCACATCCCCGCCTATAATCCCGTCCCCGCCGTTAACAACGTCCTTAACGCCACCGGCTACGCGCTGCTGTGGACAATTTATGACAATCCCTCCGATCCCTCCAACACCGCCCCCAGCTGGACCGGCGCGGCGGGTACGGGCGACTTTTCCAACGCCGCCAACTGGAGCAACGCCGCGGTTCCTGACAGCCTGCCCGTCTTATGGGACGCCGATACCGCCCACGGCCAGACCCAGATCGACTTGGGGTCGGCTGACGTTTCGCTGCGCGGGATGTTGTTCAAAGCGTCGCTGTCCACCGCCGGTTTCACCATTTCTGGAACCGGCGCCCTGAACCTCGACTATACCGGCATTCGCAATGAATCGTCGGCTACGCAAACCTTCAATATTCCCATCACCCTGTTGGATTCGCAGAATTGGGAGGCCGCCAACGGCAATCTGGTGTTCAACGGCGCCATTGACACGGGCGCCGGCACGGGTGCCGCCGGCACCGGCAATCTGGTGGTGATCGCAGGCGATTACGACACCACGATCAACGGCGTCATTTCCGATAACGGCCTGCTGGCGAAGGACGGCACCGGAACCTTGACGCTGAATGCCGCGAACACCTACACCGGCGCCACGATTATTCATAATGGCACGCTGCGCCTGGGGGCGGGCGGAAGCCTGCCCACATCGACGCCGGTGACGTTCATCGCGGGCAATTCTGCCGCTACGTTGGATCTCAGCGGCGTCAACCAGACGCTCGGAGAAATCAGCTCCCAATATGGCGGCGTGGGCAATATTCTTTTGGGCGGGGCTACCTTAACGGTGGACAGCACCGATAACGGCAGCGACGTCTATTCGGGCACGATTCAGCAGAGCGGCTCGGTGGTCAAAACGGGCGCCGGCACGTGGACGCTGACCGGTACGGACAGCCATGCGGGAACGACGGAAATTGACGGTGGCGCGGTGCGTTTCGCCAGCGCCGCGGCGATGTCGCCGAATGTCAACCTGGTCCTGGATGGCGGCGTGGCGGAACTGGGAGCGGGCGATTTCACCGAAGCCCTGGGGACCGGACCCGGCGAAGTGCAATTCAGCGGCAGCGGCGGTTTTAGCGCTTATGGCGCGAACCGGAATGTCAACCTTGGCGGCGCGGGGGCCACGCTGACCTGGGGCGTAACTTCAAATTTTCTGGCCGGCGGGGAAAGCCTGGTTTTCTCCAACGTCAACTCCAACGCCACCTTGAATTTCGTTAATCCGCTGGATTTCAATGGCGGTTCGCAAACCATTCTGGTGTCCGGCGGCAGTGCGCCTGTTGATGCGATTCTCAGCGGAACTTTAACCAACGGTGGTTTGATCAAGAACGGCGCCGGCAGCCTGGAACTAACGGGAAATAATACGTATGCCGGGGCCACCCAGGTAAATGCCGGTTCGTTGCTCATTGCCGCCCCCAACGCCTTGGGCAGCGGCAATTTAAATCTCGATGGTGGTGTGCTGGTTTTGGGGGCGGGCGATTTTGCCGAATCCTTGGGCCTCGGCCCCGGACAAGTGCAGATCAGCAATAATGGCGGTTTTGCCGCATACGGG
>JAKCCC010000339.1 GCA_021838985.1 Planctomycetota bacterium | reverse complement strand
CGGGTCAATGATCTGTTCGCCGGCATCCAGGTGGTGCGCGGCTTCCGTCGCGAACGCAGCACCCATGCGGAATTCGCCGCCCGCCAGCATACGATGGTTCGCAAGCAATACTACACCTCCGTGCTGGGCCGCCTGCTGATGACCGGATGGCAGATTTTCGTACCCAGCATGGGCATTGTCATCATTTGGTTCGGCGGACGCCTGGTGCTGGAGCACCGCTTGAGCGTCGGCGACCTGGTGATGTTCCAAGTCTACAGCATGATGCTGCTAAGTCCGCTAAGCCAAATGATTGATTCCCTGCAGGAACTGCAGCAGAATTTGGGCGCCTTGGACCGCGTCTGCGATGTTTTAAATCAGCCGGCGGATATGCCCGACCGGCCGGACGCCCGGGAGCCGCCGGAGGCAGGAGACCTGGAGCTGCACGACGTGAGCTTCGGCTACCGGCCGGGGCAAACCGTGCTCAACGCCATCAACCTGCGGGTGCCAGCAGGCTCCACCTTGGCCATCGTGGGCCCCTCCGGCAGCGGCAAGAGCACCCTGGTGAATCTGATCGCCCGTTTCTACGACGTGCGCCAAGGCTCCATCCGACTCGACGGCGTGGATATTCGGGAGATGCGTTTACAAGACTATCGCCGGCTTTTTGCGGCCGTACTTCAGGATGTGTACCTGTTTGACGGCACGGTGAAAGAAAATATCGCCTTCGGCCGGCGCGGCGCGTCGGAGGACGCCATCGTGGCCGCAGCGAAACAGGCCAATGCTCACGAATTTATCATGGCCCTGCCGCAAGGCTACGACACGCCGATCGGGGAACGGGGGGCCAGCCTGTCCGGCGGTGAAAAACAACGGCTTTCCATTGCCCGGGCCATGGTGGCGGACCCGCGCTTCCTGATTTTGGACGAGGCCACCAGCTCCCTGGATACGCGCAGCGAACGGCTGATCCAGCGGGCGCTGGAGGACCTGATGCACGGGCGCACCACCATCGTCATCGCCCATCGGTTAAGCACCGTCATCCAGGCGGACTGCATCGCCGTGCTGGTGGGGGGGCGGATCGTCGAGCAGGGGACGCATGCGGAACTGCTCGAAGCACACGGGATTTATTATGTTATGTTCACACAACAATTTCACCAGCATCGGGATCCGATGCTGGAACGCCTGCAGTGGGAACCGATCGGCGGCGGTGCGGCCCGGTCCTGAGCGGCTGGACGGGGTGTGCCATCCATGCTTATACTCTGTTTGGCTTGCAATGAAACATTTACGCTGCGCGGCTGTTAAGGGGATATCTGATTCGGTATTATGGCCGAAAATCAGCATTTTTCCGCAGCTTTCGCTCCCTATAATCTATCGTCAGAGGTCGCGTATGGATATACCATACCATCCCAGCGCGGCGAAGCCGCAACGAAGAGAACCACGGATCACACGGATGTACACGGATTTTTAACCACGGAACACGCGAAACACGGGAAAGGGGAAGGGGAGGATGATTCTGCGCGGCCTGGAAATCTTGGCGCGGCGCGAAGAAACACGGAGATTGTGATAGGGATTACGGCGACGGCCTTCGGTTTTCGGTAAGAGCGGGGGGCCGTGTAGCCGGTCGGAGAGTCGGCCCCATGGAGACCGATGCCCCCATCGCCGCTGCGACTGAAACCCCGCGCCCAGACCCGAACTTAACCCCGGATCACACGGGGCCTACTGATTTTATCCGTGTCATCGGTGTAATCCCCGCCGCGGCGGGTAAACTGTGGTTTCCACGGCGTCGTGCGAAAAAAAATCTGCGCGGGGCGCGAAAGTTTCGCGGGATTGTGGCACGGAGGGCAGAGGTAACGCGACGCCACCCTTGTCGTGAGGCGCCGACAGGCCGGTAAGCCGATCGCGCAATCTGACGCGCCGATCGTCGCGGTCGCTAAATCGCGCGGCACCGCGTTGGCCAACCGCAACGCCGCGGATTTCCAAGCCCGCGGTATTGATGGAATGAACCCATGCGACCAGGGCTAGGTCGGATGAAAGACGCCCTAACCGTCCCGACGGCCATCCCGTCCAGCGGGCCGGCATCGCCGGCCGGGCTGGAAATCGTGGACTTGGGCCGGATGGAATATCGCGCCGCCTGGCGCTGCCAACAGCAGTGGCACGAGGGTGTGCTCAGCGGTGCGGCGGCTGGCGGCGTGTTGCTATTGGTGGAACATCCGCCGGTGATCACCATAGGTCGCACCCCGGGCGCCGCGGCGCATCTTCGCGCCGATGCGGCCGCGTTGGCGGAGCGCGGCATTGAGGTGGTCCAGACCGATCGGGGCGGTGACATCACGTTCCATGGCCCCGGGCAACTGGTGGTTTATCCGATTATTCCCCTGAACTGTTATCACCTTGGTCTGCATGACTACATGCGACTCCTGGAGCAGGTGGTAATCGACACGCTCGCGGAATTCACTCTGACCGGCCTGCGCCAACCTCAAGCCACCGGCGTGTGGGTGCGCCGCGGCGCGGCCGACGTCGATGACGGGGGGGAGGTGGCGGGCGACCTGGCGAAAATCTGCGCCATGGGCGTGAGGCTGCGCCGCTGGGTTTCGCTGCATGGCCTGGCCCTGAACGTACAGACGGATTTATCCTATTTTGAGCTGATTGATCCGTGTGGCCTCGGACGTCCGGTCACTTCCATGCAGGCGGAGTTGGGGGAGCGAAGTCCAGCGCTGGCCCAGGTAAAGGCAGAACTGGCACGACGTTTTCTTGTCGCACTGGGCGGCGCTACCGGCGAGCCCCGGCCCCCGGGCTTTGGCTCGCCGTAGCGAGTCGCCCGCGGCGACGTGGTGAATCCCCCCCGTCGCGAACCTCTCCGCAACTCCCGACGCCGCAGGCCTGTCCGGCGCTTCCCTTCACCGCGTTAGAACGCGGTGTGGGCCGCGACGACGGTAACGCTCCACGAATGCGGCATAATCAGCCGGGGTGTCGATGCCGCGCGAGGGACGCGGCACGTCCACCACCAGAATGCGGGCGCCGAGATACAAGGCCCGCAGTTGTTCGAGTTTTTCCAGTTGTTCCAGCGCACAAGGCGGCGTTTTCGCCAATTCGAGCAAGAGCTGCCGACGATAGGCGTATAGCCCCATATGCTGCCGATAGGATTTCCGCCAATCAGCTGACCCGTCGGTTGCCGGCGGGCGGACGGCCGCCGAATCGACCGGACGCGTGGGTAGGACGCCGTCGCGATCATGGGGAATCACGCTGCGCGAGAAATAGAGGGCGCAGCTGTGCTGATCCAGAACCACCTTGACGATGTCGGGGCGGACGATATCGGCGGCATCGGAAAAGGGCGCCGCCGCCGTGGCCATCGGCACCGCGGGATGATCCTGGAGCCGGCGAATGACCGCATCAACCGTAGTTGGATCCATCTCCGGCTCGTCGCCCTGTACATTCACCAGGATGTTAAAACGCGCGAAGGCCGATTGCATCGCCACCTCGGCGATACGGTCGGTGCCGCTGGCGTGGGCCGGCGAGGTAAGCACCGCCTGACCGCGAAAGCGGCGGGCCGCTTCCAGAATGCGCGCATCGTCGGTAGCGATCACGACATCGCTGGCAAGCCGGCAGCGCTTAGCCCGTTCATAGACGTGTTGCACCAGGAATTTACCGGTCTGGCGCAGCAATGGTTTGCCGGGCAGTCGCGTAGCTGCGAACCGCGCCGGAATCACGATCAAGGCGGACATGCGGCTCCTTAGGTCT
>JAKCCC010000338.1 GCA_021838985.1 Planctomycetota bacterium | reverse complement strand
CCAGCAATTACACCTCGACGCCGCGCCGTGGAAACCGGCTGCGACGGGGCGAGTATGGTGTCAGTGTAGCGAGCGAAGATTAAAATCAGATGAAAGAAAAACGAAAAGATCAGGGTGGGGGACTCGCTAAGCGCCAGCGCATTCGAAGCAGCTACTGCTTTGTCACCATATCGCTTTCGGGTACCCCGGCCGCCGCCGTTCACCGGGTCGCCGCGGGCGAGTCGCCGCTGGCGACCTAAAGCCCGGCGCTGCGGGTTCGGTGGCGAGTCTGAGGCTCTTTGTCCAACCCGAAATTTATCGGTTGACAACGCACTGGATGCGCGGTTTCGCCTACAGTACGGGCAGGATGGGTGTGCATATCCGAGCAATAGACGCCGCCGTTGATTGGTGAGGCGCGGGCCTTAACGAGTTCCAGCAACGAGGTTTCCAGGCCGCTCTGGCGAACAAACTGTTCAAGACTGCCATGGCCCTATAGCCATCAGGTGCAGCCTGGCTGTAATGGATCCGCATGGCCATCATCGGACGGTGCAAACTGACAGGCACCGGTGTTTTAGGTGGCGGAACCAGCTACGGCCAACTGGGCCGCCTGCGCCCGCGGAAACAGAATATTGTTTTCCTTGTGAATGTGGCGATGCGTATCTGTTTCCAGCTCCCGCAGGCCATCAAGCAGGGTCCGGAAGCTGTTGCAGGCATCCGCCGGCGGCGTGAAATCGTTCGTCAGGCGGCGGTTTTTCTCCAGTAAGGCCGCCACCTGGTCGTGTTCATGTTCCATCACGCGAATGGGTCCGTTGACGGGCATCGGCCCCGGGCCGGAACCCTGCTCCAGGCGGCGGATCAGCGGAAACAGCACGTGTTCTTCTTTGAAGAGATGCGACTGCATTTCCGCGGCAATAGCGTCCACCGTGGTTTGCAACTCGGCAAGCCAGGAGTGGTTCCGGCCATGAACCCGGTTGACTTTATCCGCCAGCGCCACGAGCCGCGGCAGTTCCCGCTTGAGCCAGGCGTGATGCGTTTGCTCAATATGGTCAGCCAATTCGGTGAGAGTGGCATGTGTCCAATCCCTTTCGTCGGCAGCAGTGGAGCTGCGGCCTGTCTGCCGCAGTTCCTGCATGAGGGCGCTGGGATCAAGCCCACGGCGGGCACAGGCTTGCCCGAGGGGCTTCTTGCCGCCGCAGCAATAATCGATGCCGTATCTCTCGAAGACTCGGGCCCGGGCGGGCGTATCCAGAATCCACTCGGATACAGGGCTGGTGAGATCCAGGGTTGGGGCAATGGTAGTCATCGTGGTGTCTCCTTGTAAACTCGGCTGCGATTCAGTCGCAGCTAATATCATTATAGGCGCCAAATATAATATATCAAGACCGTGTTATCCGCATAATACCAGAATTCGTTGGTCTAACGCCTTTCGGAGGTCGGGGACACCGTTAAAACATGGTGCCGGGCCATAAAATACGGCGTCGGGTTTGTGATCCGAGACTCCACCTCCGGTCCACGATCCACCGAAGGTCGCCGTGGGCGACTGAACTATTCCGCCTCTGTGCGGACCGGGGGCAATGTAAGCCGCTGGTACCCGATAGAACAACGTGGAAAAAGTGACTGGTGGCATGTGGCGGGTCGGCGGACTAGAATAATATGTTTGCGGCCACCTTCAGCCGGGATTTTGGCCAGCGGGCCAGAGCCTCCGGTACTCCCAGAGTACTTTCGGCAGCAAATTGAGGATTACGCTTGAGTACCAACCATAACAATCATAATGTCTCGCATGTGCAGCCGCCGGCTACGATTAATACCGTTCCGCTGGCGCTGTCGGATTCGAATATCCAGCTTTTGGTGGAGCGGGGCAAAGCACAGGGCTTTTTGACCTACGACGAAATTAACGAGCTTCTGCCCGATGACGCGATCTCGCCCGACCGACTGGATGCGATCATGCAGCAGTTTGACGTGCTGGGGGTGGAATTGGTGGACCAGGCCGAAGGACTTAAACAGTCCGCCCCCGCCGCCGATGAACCGGACGAACACATGATCCGCCAGGTCGAGGCGGAGGACAGTGAAGTTCTGAAAGATGATGAGGTCGCCGATATCGGCGCCAAGCGTATCGACGATCCGGTGCGGATGTACTTAACGCAGATGGGCGAGATTCCGCTGCTGACCCGCGACGAGGAAATCCGTCTGGCCAAAAAGATCGAGTTCACCCGCACCTGGTTTCGCCAGCGCGTTTTGGAAAATGACTATTGCATTCAGGCGGCGGTGGATATTCTAACCCAAGTCGCCGCGGGCGAACTGCCGTTTGATCGCACCATGCGCATCTCCACCGCGGAGGTGGACGCCAAGGGCACGATCAGTAAACGGATTCCCGCCCACCTTCAGACGATCCGCAAAATGCTCATCCGGAATCGCGCGGACTGGGAGCGGATTAAAAATCCCGCCACCGCTGCGACCGTGCGCCGCGAGCTCCAGGCGCGGCTGATCACCACGCGCCGCAAGGCGGTCAAGCTGTTGGAAGAACTTTCGCTGCGCACCACCAAAGTCATTCCACTGATGAAGAAACTCGAGTCCATCCATGCCAAGCTCGCTTATCTACAGGCAACCTTGGCCGACAAAACCATCACTCTGGAGCCAGAGGACCGCCAGGCCATGGCCGATGAATTCAGCGGACTCACCGAGCTGGTCCTGGAAGACGTCACCACGCTGGGACGACGGGTGCAGAGCATCCAGG
Organism: Planctomycetota bacterium; assembly: GCA_021838985.1. Classification (GTDB taxonomy): domain Bacteria; phylum Planctomycetota; class Phycisphaerae; order WQYP01; family WQYP01; genus JAKCCC01. Next base: position 1,037 of record JAKCCC010000338.1, on the reverse strand, counting down.
TGGTGTTCAATGAATATGAGGACGCCAAACGCAAATTGTCCGGCGGAAATCTGCGGCTGGTCGTCTCTATCGCCAAGAAGTACCGCAACCGCGGCTTGTCGTTTCTGGATATTATACAGGAGGGCAACACGGGCCTGATGCGGGCGGTGGATAAGTACGAGTACCGCCGGGGTTATAAATTCAGCACCTACGCCACGTGGTGGATCCGCCAGGCTATCACGCGGGCGATCGCCGATCATGCCCGCACCATTCGTATTCCGGTGCACATGATTGAAACCATGTCCAAACTGCGCAACATCAGCAAGAAACTGCTGCAGGACCTGGGCCGGGAACCGACCATTGAGGAAATATCGCATGATGCCAAGATGCCCGTATCCGAATGCCGCCGAGTGCTTAAAATCGCCCGGCACCCCATTTCCCTGGATCGCCCGGTAGGGGAGTCCGAAGATTCGTATTTCGGCGATTTCATCGAAGATGAGGCGGCGGAAAATCCGGTGGAAACCACCACCCAGGAGATGCTCCGCGACCGCATCGATCAGGTCCTCAAAACCTTGACCTACCGGGAGCGCGAGATCATCAAATTGCGATATGGCATTGGCGATGGCTACACGTACACGTTGGAAGAGGTCGGACGCATATTCAAAGTTACCCGGGAACGCGTGCGCCAGGTCGAAGCCAAGGCCCTGCGCAAATTGCAGCACCCGGTACGCTCGCGCAAACTGGAAGGTTTTCTGGATGGCTCGATTCTTGCCACTCTGGGGCTGATTCCAGGCCGTGGCGCCCTAGCGACTCCCGGATCAGACGCCGCCACCGAATCCGACGCCGAAGAACCAACCGCAGATACCGACGCCGCGGGGTGATGGTCGGTTCGAGGGCGTACGGCGCAGCCGAGGGTGATAGAAGTCGCCGAAAAAGGCGATTCGACAAAGTCCTATCCGCGCGCTGGTCGCCGAGGAGGGCGACTCGACAAAGTCCTGCTCGCCCCCGGCGAGGCGAGCGCGGCGAAAAGCACCAGCGCTTCAGGGTAGGCGCGTCGG
>JAKCCC010000337.1 GCA_021838985.1 Planctomycetota bacterium | reverse complement strand
GCAGCGGCATCTGCCCCAGGGCGTGGGTGGAGCAGCTTAAGCACGGATCAAAACACCGTATCACCGCCTCCACCCGGTTCAGCATTCCTTCCTGGATTTTCTTTCCCCGCACAAAGCGCTCCGCCGCCTGTTTGACGCCTTGATTCATCGCCAGGTTGTTATGTCCGGTCGCGATAATCAGATTGGCCCAGACCATCCGGGCGTGCTCATCAATCCGGTAATGATGAATCAGCGTGCCGCGCGGGGCCTCGGCGATTCCCACGCCTTCCAACCGATTCGGGCGAGCCCGCGCCCGCACGTGCGGTTCGAGAATTTCCGGATCTTCCAGCAGCCGGGCGATCATTTCGATGCCGTACAGAATTTCGATCAGCCGGGCCCAATGGTAATGGAAGCTGCTTGGCGGGGCCCGTCCCAGCTTGGTGCGGAAAACACCCAGTTCCTGATCGGCTCGCGGCGTGCCGCAGCGCTGCCCCACCACCAGTCGCGCCAGCGGGCCGACCCGATAAATTCCCCGCGGATAGCCGCGCGCCTTGAAATAAGGGAATTTCAGGTAGGAAAAATTTTCCACCGCTTCGCCGATCAGTTCGCCGTAGCGGCGCGGATCATTCAGTTCCGCCACCGGCCGGGCCTGCTCATCCACAAAACGCCACACGCCATCATAGTGCTCCAGCAAACCATCCGGTTGCACCAATCCGGCGAACAGGGTCGGAAAATTGGCGAAAGCGTCCACCTCCGCCGGATACCGATCCTCCACCTCATGGAAATATTCCAGGCCGCGTCCGAGGCGCTGGTAAGCTTCGGGCACCATCCGGAGCATCGCCTCGCGGTGCTCCGGAGCCAGGGGAGCGCTCACGCCCCCCGGCACCACCCAGGCCGGATGAATCTTTTTCCCGCCCAGCAGGCTGATGATGTCCTGACCAAACTTGCGCAGCATAATGCCGTCGCGGGCAAATTCGGGCTGGCGCTGAATCAGGCCGAAGAGATTGCGCGTCGTCGGATCGCCATCCATCCCGAAAATCAGATCCGGACTCGATAAATGGAAGAACGACAGGGCATGGCTTTGCACCAACTGGGCCATGTGCATAATTCGCCGAAGTTTCACCGCCGGCGAGGGAATCTGCACCGCCAGGATGTCGTCGCATGCCTTGGCCGCGGCCAAAAGGTGGCTGACCGGGCAGATGCCGCAGATCCGGGCCATGATTCCGGGCATCTCCGTCATCGGGCGGCCTTCGACAAACTTCTCAAAGCCGCGGAACTGGGTGACGTGGAACTGAGCGTCGCGCACCTGGTCCCGTTCATCCAGTTGGATGGTGATGCGGGCGTGCCCCTCAATGCGGGTTACGCCTTCGATGGTAATGGTTCGCGTCATCGCCAAAGCCTTACTGCTCTCGCCCGAACTTGTTTCACCCTGTCGGGCGCCGTGAAGTTTCAGATTCCCCATCCGCAAGCGGAAATTCCAAATCGCAAATCTGAACTTTGAAATCTGAAATTTCCTCGGTTTACGCGCCGAATCGCGTCCATTCCGCCACCTGCGGCATGCGTCCCGCCAGCAACTCCGTCAACACCAACCAAATGACCTCCGCCGACGGCGGACAGCCGGGCACAAACAAATCCACCGGGATCACTTCGTGCACCGGGGTGGCCCGGGGACATAGCGCCGGAACCCCCAGCACCGGCAGCCGCGCCCGGCGTGCCGCGCCCGCTGCCGGGGCATCAGCATTCTCCACATAGGCACGCTGAAACAACTCATCCTTCTCGAAATAATTGCGCATCCCCGGCACATTCGCGGTCACGGCGCAGTCGCCCAGGGAAACCACCAGCCGGCTGCGGGCGCGAATCAGTTGCGCCTTATGCCGATCTTCTTCGCTGCTGACGGCACCTTCGATCAGGGTGATGTCCACGCCCTCGGGGAATTCCTTTGGATCGACCACCGGTGAATAGACCACCTCCACCTTTTCCGCCAGGATCAGCAGCCGTTCATCCAGGTCCAGCAGACTCATGTGGCAGCCGGAACAACCGTCCAACCACACCGTGGCCAGTTTAGGTTTAGCGGGGGTTGTACTCATTTACCGCAACCTCGCATCAAGGTCAGATAGGGCAGGAATTCCTGTTTCTTGACCATTTCACCGACCGCGGTGCCACGGTGCGTCAGCGCGCCGGTGGGGCAGATATTGACGCATTTACCGCAGTTCGTGCAGGTTTTGCTTTCACCCCAGGGTTGATCCAGATCCTGGATGATCGCCGCCAGGATGCCGCGGCCTTTCACGTCTTTGGTATGGGCGCCCTCCACCTCCGCGCACACGCGCACGCAACGCGTGCACAGGATGCAGCGGTTATGATCCATACGGAAAAGATCATGGGAATTATCCACCGCCAATTTCGGGAAGCGGTAGGGCAACGCCACATGATCCACGCCGAGCTTTTGCGCCAAACTCTGCAGTTCGCAATGTCCGTTACTCACACAGACCGAGCAGACATGGTTCCGTTCGGACAGCAGCATTTCCACGATCATCCGGCGATAGTGGGTCAGCCGCGGCGAGTTGGTGGTTACATGCAGGCCTTCCGTGCAGACGGTGGCGCAGGCGGCGTGCAGTTTCGGCGAACCGGCGATTTCCACCAGGCACAGCCGACAGCCGCCCCAAAGGCTCAGGCCTTCCAGCCAGCAGAGGGTGGGGATGGCGATGCCGTTCTCGCGGGCCACCTCTAAAATTGTTTCACCCGCCCGGCAACTAAGGTCCTGCCCGTCGATGTTCAACGTCAGCGAGGCGGCGGTGGTGGAAACGGCTTTCATGGCGCTACCTCCAAAGCCACCGTCTTGGCGCCGTTCGCCGGAGCGGCGCCGGCGGCCGGCGCTTTTTCCAGCAGCGCTCGATACTCATTTTCAAAATAGCGCAAGGTGCTTAGCACCGGGTTGGGGGCGGATTGGCCCAGCCCGCACAGACTGGTCTGTTTGACCATGGCGCACAGCTCCTGGAGCTGGTTCAAGTCCCCGCTTTTACCCTGCCCCCGGCTGATACGGTCAAGAATCCCGTGCAGCTGCCAGGTTCCGACGCGGCACGGAACACATTTCCCGCAGCTTTCGGTCATGCAGAATTCCATGAAGAACCGCGCCACATCCACCATGTTGCTCGTCTCATCCATGACGATCATGCCACCGGACCCCATGATGGATCCGAGCCGGGTCAGGGATTCATAATCGACAGGTATATCCAGATGCTCCGCGGGAATACAGCCGCCCGACGGTCCGCCCGTCTGGACCGCCTTGAACGCCTTGCCCTCCGGAATTCCGCCGGCCAGGTCGTAGATGATTTCCCGCAGCGGCATACCCATGGGCACTTCGATCAAGCCGGTATTGCGGATTCGCCCCGTCAGCGCGAACAGCTTGGTGCCCTTGCTTTTAGCGGTGCCGATGCCGGCAAACCAGGCGGCGCCGCGCTGGATGATCGCGGGCACATTGGCGAATGTTTCCACATTATTAATCAGCGTCGGAGCGCCATACAGCCCCTCATTGGCGGGATAGGGCGGCCGTGGCCGCGGCACCCCCCGGCGCCCTTCCACACTGGCGATCAGGGCGGTTTCCTCACCGCATACAAACGCGCCGGCACCCAGGCGCAACTCCACGTTAAACTGAAAATGGGTCCCAAAAATGTTCAACCCCAGCAATTCGTGCCGTCGCGCCTGATTAATGGCCTTGTTGAGCCGCTTGACCGCCAGTGGATATTCCGCCCGCACGTAAATGACCCCGTGGTCG
>JAKCCC010000336.1 GCA_021838985.1 Planctomycetota bacterium | reverse complement strand
GCGCCGCAGCCAGCTGTTGGGCATTCGCTAAGCTCTCCTGGGCCTTAAGGGTGAATTTATCCAAGCGCATATCGGATCCTGCATCTTGGGTTCGCCATCCCTGCCCGCGGTGGACGCTTTCCAGAGGCGAGTCCTCGACCCGCGGATAATCAAAATGGCGCCCCCATTGTATATCGCCCCTTTCCCGAGGGGCCTCGGGACTATCGGGACCGGGGGTGGCGTTCCCGCTGTCGTCTCAACCGGCCATTCTCAGAACAGTTCGTCAGGTTCCGCGGACACTCCCCAGAGGCGAGTCTTCAACCTGCGGAGCATGAAAATGGTGGCAACCAGTCGTAGCTAGCCTCCAATCGAAGCGTCACCTCTGCTGATCTTATCGGGGGTGGCAGTTACAGTCATGTCCCCGCCCCCCGCATTTTCAGGACAGCATGACACTTAAACAAATATCGTACCACCGGGGCTAAGGGCATTATCCTGCGAAAAATGCAGTGTTTGCGGCAACCCGGAGCTTGAATAGCGTGCCATTTTGGCAGGTCTTTCGAGTCGCGCCGCACCCCAGCGCGGGTTCGCGCTACTAACCGCACTTTACGGTCCGCGTTGAGCGGTATAATGGGATGCGCCGGGCGTGGATCGCAGTGGCGCGGATAGTTACCGGCTCCGGGGGTGACACGGGTTTGTCGCAGGATCAACGAGTTACGCTTTCCGTTCGCAGTGAACGGGCGGTGCTGGTTGGCGTTCGCACCGCCAATGCGAATCCAGGTCTTGGGGACGCAGATCACGGCGCCGCAGCGCTGGATGAATTGGCCAGCCTGACCCGGACCGCAGGGGCGGTCGTGGTGCAGCGTGTCACGCAGCATTGTCAGAGCATCCATCCGGGCACGTATATCGGCCGGGGCAAGGCCGAGGAAATTGCTTCTATCGTCCGGGCCTGCGCCGCCGATGTGGTGATCTTTGATAACGATATGTCTCCCCATCAATTGCGGGATCTGGAAGAAATCATCCAATGCAAAATATTAGATCGTAGTGAATTAATTCTGGACATTTTCGCCACGCGGGCACGCACCCATGAAGCCCAATTGCAAGTGGGGCTGGCCCAACTGGAATATACCTACCCCCGACTGCGGCACATGTGGAGCCACCTGGAACGTATCGGAACGGGCGCGGGCGCGGGGGTGGGCGCCCGGGGACCCGGAGAAATGCAGCTGGAAATCGATCGACGTCTGGTGCGGCGACGCATTGCCGATTTTAAAAAGCAGATCGCCGGCGTCCAGCGCCGTAAAGCCAGCGAAGTCCGCATGCGCAAACAGCGGCATTTCACCGTTTCGCTGGTCGGATACACCAACGCCGGCAAGAGCACTCTGTTCAACACACTCACCGGCGCGGAAAGTTTTGTGGAAGACAAACTGTTTGCCACGCTCGACACAAAAACCCGCGCCTGGCGCCTCGCCGCGGCGCATACCGCGCTGCTTTCCGACACGGTCGGTTTCGTGCGCGATCTGCCGCACCACCTGGTCGCTTCGTTCAAGGCGACCTTGGAGGAAGCCACGCACGCGGATTTACTGCTGATTGTCGTGGACCTGGCGGATTCCGCGGCTTTGCGGCAGCTGCGCACGGTGCGGCGGGTACTGTTGGAGATTGGCTGTGCCGACCAGGCCGCGCTGCTGGTGCTCAACAAAATCGACGCCGTGCGTTCGCCCGACGACCTGGCCTTCTGGCGCGCCACCTTCCCGACGGCCCTGCCGCTGAGCGCCCGCAACGGCGCCGGCACCGCCGCTCTGGTGAACCAAGTGCTGGCGCACCTGCTCGGTGAAATGCGGATGGTCCAGATTAGTGTCCCATTACACGACGCGAAAGGCATCACATTTCTGGAAAAATTCGCCGTTGTGCAGCGGCGCGATTACGACTCTCATCCCGGCCGGGTGGCGCTGGAGCTGCGCATCAGCAGCCGCATTCTGGAACAGTTGTACCAGCAGGTGCGGGATCCGGTGATGCTGCAGCAGTGTCCGCTTAAGGGTGCTGCGGCGCCCTCGGCGCCGCCCGCACTTCCCGTGCGCGTATTGTTGCCGGAAACGGCGGGCGCGACATGACCTTAGCCTACGGAAATGCAGTTCGCCACCCCGCACCGCCAAAAGCCGAGTGCTGAAAGTTGATAGTTAGCCGCTGATCGCTGAAAGCTGCTAGGTTACTGAAAGCTGGGATTACTCTTATGCTTGATGCCACCCCCACCCACCCACGCGCCGAACCTCTGCCGGGAATCTGGCGGCGTGGCGTTTATGAAGCTATCGCCCGGCGCCGTGACATGCGCGAATTTTTGCCGGACCCTATTGCCCCTACGGTGCTGGCGCGGGTGCTGATGGCCGCCCATCTGGCCGGCTCGGTCGGCTTCATGCAGCCGTGGAATTTTATCGTGGTCGAAGATCGTCTCACCCGGGAGAAAATCCGCGCCCACGTTGAGGTGGAGCGCGTACGGGCCGCCGCGGCGTTCGATCCGGAGCGCCGTGAAAAATACCTGTCGCTGAAATTGGAAGGCATCCTGGATACGCCGCTGAATATTTGCATCACCTGCGATCGCACCCGCTTTGGCCCCGCTGTCATCGGCCGCCACACCATTCGCACCACCGACTTGTACAGCACCTGCTGCGCCGTGCAGAATCTCTGGCTGGCGGCCCGTGCGGAAGGATTGGGCGTCGGCTGGGTAAGCATTCTGCAGCCCCAGCGCCTCCGCGAATTTCTGCATATCCCCCAACACGTGATCCCCGTGGCGTATCTATGCGTCGGCTATGTGCGGGAGTTTCCCCCGGAGCCGACGCTGCAAACTGTCGGCTGGCTGCCGCGCCTGCCCCTGGAACAAATCGTCAGTTCCGAGCGCTTCGGTGCGCCGCCCCCGGAGCATCTGACCGCGGCCCTGCGCGAGGAAACTCGCCGCTACGCGCAGCGCCCCCGGGACCGCCGCCCGTCGGATCACCAGCACGGCCTGTTTATGATCTACACGGGTCACGGCAAAGGGAAAACGACGGCGGCCATGGGGATGGTCATGCGCGCCTTGGGTCGGGAACTACCGGTGGCAGTCATTCAGTTTATCAAGGGCAAATGGCAAACCGGCGAGCGTTTGTTCGCCGAATCGCTGCCCCATCTGACTTTCCTGGTCATGGGCCGCGGTTTTACCTGGGAAAGTGAGGACTTGAACCGCGATAAGCAGGCCGCGGTCCAGGCCTGGGAAAAGGCCAAAGCCATGATGCATTCCGGCGATTATTTCCTGGTGGTGCTCGATGAAATCACGTATGCCATCAACTATGGATTCATCGCCTTGGACGATGTTTTGGATGCTTTGCGAAATCGCCCCCGCGGTGTGCACGTACTCGCCACGGGCCGCAGCGCCCCGCCCGGCCTTCTGGAAGCGGCGGATCTGGTCTCCGAAATGACCAAACTGAAGCACCCCTTCGATCAGGGCCTTCAAGCCAAAGTAGGCATCGACTATTAGCCCGGATTTTTCACCACCGAGCCACCGAGCACCCAGCGCGGCCGGCGAGCCGCAACCAAATATATAGCCCCCGCGTCGAAGAGTCGCCCGGGCGACCTCTGCCGGGGTAACGCCCCGTTGAACATCGGACTCTTTGTGCTGAACCAAAATCTTCGCGCGGCGCGAGGATTTTGATGGATGGTGGCACAGAGATCACGGAGAAATAAAGAGGTCCGAAATATTCCGCTTTAAACACTCTGTCACACTTAAGAAATCCATAAAGTCTCCCGCGGCCG
>JAKCCC010000335.1 GCA_021838985.1 Planctomycetota bacterium | reverse complement strand
AAGCGCCGCCAACAACTGTTCGCAACCCGGCGACGAGGCCTCCGGGAAGCCAGACCGGCGCTTCCAATCCGACGAATTCACAGTCCTCTCAGCGTGGCGCGGATCGCACACCGTGCTTGCCCCCCCCGGCCCTAGGCCAACCGAACGCCCGGTAACCGGCCAGGTTGGTTTCGGGATCACTGGGCGGCGCCGGGTGGGGTTGCCGGCGGCGACTTGGCAGCTGCGACATAGGCCATGCGCATCTCGTACAAAGCGGTTTCCAGGAAACGCCGCTCGGCCTCGGTCAGATTGTTTTTGGTCTTTTCCAGCAATACCCCCAACAGATCGATATAAAGCCGCGCCACCGGCAAATCTGGCGGCGCTGGTTTATCGTTACGCTCGCGCAGGCGGCGCAGCGCCAACAGAATAGCGGTGATTTGCTGCTGCACCAATAATTCAAAGGAAGCCGGCGGCAGGGAAGGCTCTGTTTCACGGCTAGCCGAAGTGGGACCGGACGTCGCCGGTGGCGGTGACGGGGCGGTGGGTGGCGTGGCCGCGGCGGTGGGGCCCGCGGGTTTGACTCCGGCGGCATCACCGACTTTCCTGGCCAATTCCTCTTTTTCTTTTTCAGCCTCTTGTTTCCAAGCGCTGTCGATCCGCAGGCCGTCTATTTTGATGTCGGTTGGATCTGGAACCATACTACCTCCTTGCAATCTATGCTAACATAACTAGCCGAAAGACGGTTGGAAAGGCAAGACCCGATGGATCCAGCATTGGCGGAACAGGTTTATCAAAGTCCTCTGGTAACGCGCAACGCCTCGCGCGACATGCTGGCGGTGTTTTCCCCCCAGCGAAAATTTTCCACGTGGCGCCGGATCTGGCTGGCCCTGGCCGAGGCCGAACAGGAACTGGGCTTGCCGATCACCGACGAACAACTGGCGCAGATGAAGGCGCATCTGGACGACATTGATTTTGAGGAAGCCGCCCGGCAGGAACAGCGCCTGCGCCACGACGTGATGGCGCATTTGCATACCTTCGCCAAAGCGGCGCCGGCGGCCAAACCAATCCTGCATCTGGGCGCCACATCGATGGATATTGTCGACAACGCCGACATGCTGTTAATGCGTGACGGTCTGGCCATTGTGGCGCGTAAATTGGCGGCGTTGATTGACGCTTTGGGCCGGTTCGCCCTGGAATGGAAATCCCTGCCGGCCCTGTGCTATACGCATCTGCAGCCGGCGCAGCCTTCCACCGTGGGCAAACGGGCGGTACTGTGGAGTTACGATTTCGTACTGGCCCTGGCGGATATCGAATTGCGCCAGCAAACGCTGATGCTGCGTGGGATCAAGGGCACCACGGGTACGCAAGCTTCATTTCTGGAGCTGTTCGCCGGCGATCGGGAGAAGGTGCGGCAACTGGAATTCAAGGTGGCCCGTAAGCTGGGGTTCCAGCGCGTGCATCCCGTGAGCGGCCAGACTTATTCGCGGCTGGTGGACGTGCAACTGGTGGTGGCCTTGGCCACGGTGGGTGCGGCCGCGTACAAGATGGCCCAGGACATCCGGCTGCTTGCCGCGTTTAAGGAACTGGAAGAACCGTGGGAGGCGGACCAGGTCGGCTCGACGGCCATGGCGTATAAACGCAACCCAGCGTTGTGCGAGCGGGTGAACGGTCTGGCCCGCTGGTTGCTGGGTCTGGCGCAGCAACCCCTGTTTACCGCGGCGCAGCAGATGTTCGAGCGCACCTTGGATGATTCGGCCAATAAACGCCTGTCCATTCCGGAAGCGTTCCTGTGCACGGACGCCATCCTGGACATCCTGATTCACGTGACCCGCGGGCTGGTGGTGAATCGCCATGTGATCGAACAACGTTTACGAAACGAACTGCCCTTTATGATTACGGAAAATCTGCTGATGGCGGCGGTAAAAGTAGGCGGAGATCGGCAGGACCTGCACGAGCGAATCCGCCGCCACAGCCTGGCCGCCGCCCGGGAAGTCAAGGAACATGGTCGGCCCAACGACCTGATCCACCGGTTAAAGGCGGATCCCGCCTTCAGCGTGGTGAATTTTAATGCGGCCCTGGAGCCGGAACGGTACGTCGGCTGTGCGGTTGAACAGGTTAGTGAATTTGTGGAGCAGACTGTCCAGCCCATCCGCCAGCGCTACGGGGGATGCGCCGAACAAAAGGTCAGCCTGAAGGTGTAGAGATGACCGTCGCTTTTGGCAGCCGCCGGGGGATGAATCGCCACCGCCCCATATGGCCGCGGAGCAGTTTATTCGCCGCGATCGGTGGTGGACGGGCCGGGGATAGCGGTCGCGCGCGGTCCTCAACCGCACACCAACCCTGGCGCCGGCGCCGCCCTGGTCTAAACCGAGGCACCACGGCGGCTCCCTGGCGTCGGTACGGTGCGCTGTCGATCCTGGCCGCGGTGCTGGCCTGGATGCCGCAGCAGCGCGGCCACGGCGCTGAGCCGGCCGGAGCGCATCTGCGGCGCATGCTGGATAGCACGCTGCAGATGACCCTGCATCACACCCCCGTAGCGGAGGCCTTCTCCGACCTCGCCCGCGCGGCGGACATCTCCATCGAAGTGGAGGAATCCGTTTACGACCGCCTGCCTTACGGCGCGGACACGCGGATCGATGTAACCTTCCACAATGTCCGGGTGGAAAAGGCGTTGCGGACCCTGCTGCGGCGGATGGATCTGCGCCTGAGCCTTTCGGACGGGCATGTGGTGATCCGGCCCGGGGTCGCCCTGACCCGGCTGGGGCGGCGGGCGACATGGAACGAACTGGTTCTATTGCGGCGAATCGCCGCGACGCCGCTGACGCGGGCCAACGATGACTGGCTGGGCACGCTGGCCGGGCTGCTGAAAACCCCGCGGCTGCAGATCGCCATCGCGCCCGCGCCCGCGGCCCGGCGCGCCGCGGCGCTGGCGGCGCTGCGCGCCGAGCTGCCGTGCACCATCGACCGGGCGCTGACTACCTACGCTCGGGCCTTGCACATGATCTGGTTTCTACATCGGCGGAGCCTGCATATCGCCACTCCACGGGCGTGGGTGCGTCGGCAACTGGATCGGCCCATTGCGGTGAAACAGACCAATGCACCACTGGAGCAGGTCGTCGCCGAGTTGGCCGCACTTTCCGGCGTACGTTTTAAACCCGAACCGGGGCTTTATCTGCTGGTGCCGCGCGTGAGCATTGACTCGAACGATGGAACCATTCGACAAACCTTGGACGCACTCAGTGGCGCCACCGGAATCGCGTACCATATTGCCGGGGACGCCGTGGTGTTACAAATGCCGCGTAGCGCTGGCCCCTCCGGCGTGGGGGCCGACCCCGTGGTGGCCACCCTGGCGGTTCCGTTCGGTCCGAACCACCAGAAAATCGACGTGTTTATTCGCGCTTCGGAGTTGCCGGCTCCGTTGCGCCGGCGCTTGGCGCAAAAGGTGCGCCAAGCGGTGCAGGCGCTGGCCACGACCCAGACTCCGAAAACTTCTTCTCCTCCCACGACCCAGCCGACACCCAGCCGGTGACCTGGGAGGGGCGGTTTTGGTCTCAGCGCTAGACGGCGGGGGCCTGGCGGAAGAAAACAAATCACGGCCTGCCTGGCAAGAGTGTTTCTGGATAGACCGACCACGGCGAGCCGTCCGCGTTCACAGGTGCGCTCCGATCGGATAGCCGCTTCAGCTTGATTGGCCTGGAATAGGCGCGTTAGTGCGCGGGCAAGGACGACTGGATTTCCACGGCCAAACTGCGGGATATGCGGAGGCGTGCGGCGCCAG
>JAKCCC010000334.1 GCA_021838985.1 Planctomycetota bacterium | reverse complement strand
GCGCCGGGATTGGTCGCCGTGGCGATCGGCCTTGGGGGGCGGGTGGGCCTCCCTGTTTACCCGGAAAGGGTTGCGGTATGTGCTGCTTCAATGCCTTCAGGGTTGGCGCACGGTCCTGCCCTTTATGCGGCGTAGGCCCGATGAGCGGGCCAACGCCAGGCGGAATGATTCAGCCCCTTCGGGGCGGGTTGCGCTGCTGGGTCTAACGCGCCTTCTAGTCCGGGGAAAAACGCTGGCGTTGGCTGGCCTGGTGGTGGCCTGGCTGTTGGCGAATGGCGCTTGCTTGCCGCCGGCGCGCGCCGCGGCCCCGGCCGGGACTGTGGTCACACATGTGATTCACGTAACCCATGCTGCGGCGCCGGCGCAGCCCGCTTCCGGCCAGGGTACGGGCGGATTGCTTTCCATTGATCCCGGCATGGCTCTTTTTACGCTGGTGATTTTCCTGGTGCTGCTGGCGGTGCTGGGGCGGTATGCGTGGACGCCATTGATCACCGGGCTGAAACGGCGCGAAGACGCCATCCGGGAAAACATTGAGGCCGCCGCCGCGGCGCAGGCGAAAGTGGAGCAGACCCGCCGGCAATTGGAGGAAAAAATTGCCCAGGTGCAGCAGGCGGCGGCGTTGCAACTCCAACAAGCCAAGGCGGATGCGGTGCGGGCCGCGGATGCGATTCGCCAGCGGGCCGAGGCGGAAACCAAAGCGTTAAAGGATCAGGCCCTGCGCGACATCCAAATGGCTCAGCAGCAGGCGATGCGGGAACTGGCCGTGAAGGCCGCCGACTTGAGCGTAGACATCGCCGAGCGCCTTCTGCAGCGCCACCTCAATGATGTGGATCGGGAAAAACTCCTGGAAGAATCCGTCAGCACCGGGCTGCTAAGCCCCTAAACGGCGGCGCGAGGGATTGGCACGTCCAGCGGGGCCGCTCGGGGGCAGGCCGCCGGCGGAGATTTAAGGTAGCTACGCGGCGCCCCGCAGGACAGGCGTGCATGTCCTGCGGACACTCTCCAGAGGCGAGTCCTCGACCTGCGGATAATGAAGTTGGCGTCCACATAGTATGAATAGCCCCTCCCGACGCGCCGGGGTCGGCGAGGGGTTCTCCGAGGACAGCGAACCCGGCGATTTTCAGGACCGAGCGGACAATCGGATGGCTCAGCAAGATTTTTCCATGACCGAGATTGCACGCGTATACGCGTCCGCCCTCTTCGATGCGGCGGTGCAGGCCAACCGCCTGCCGGAAGTCACGGCCGACATGGAGGCTTTGGCCGCCGTCCTGGCACGCCTGCCGCGGTTCGCTGTGCTCCTTCATGCCGCAACCATTTCTACGGCGGAAAAATATGCCGTGCTGGAACGTGTGTTCGGCGCGGGTTTAGAGCCGCTGACCCGGCAGGCCTTTTCGGCCATGGCCCGACGCGACCGGCTGGAATTGTTGCCGGAATGGGTCCGCGTGTTCCAGGAAGTCCGGCGACAACGGATGGACGGTCTGACCTTGGAGTTGACGACCGCGGCGCCGCTGGATGACGCGCGCCGGGTTAAGATCACGCGCCAAGCGGCGGCAGCGCTGAAACGCCCCATCGACTTGCAGGCACGGTTGAATCCCCAATTGCTCGCCGGCGCACAATGGCGCATCGGGGACCGCTTTTGTGATGGATCGCTGCGCGGCAAGCTGGAAGCGATGCGCCGACAATTGCGGCAAAACAGCTCCAACGATCTGCGGCCAGACGCCGCGGTGGCCGACACCAACCTCGGTTGACCCGGATGTACGCGGATGTTTTGACACGAGGAAACGAAGGCACGGAAAGACGAAGGCATGCCCCGACGAAGATGCGAAGCAGCCAAGACGCTGGGTATTTTATGTTGACTTTGCTGGTGGCGGTGTTCGCAGCCTTTTTTCCATCTTCGTGCCTCCGGGTTTTGGTGGCGGATTAATTGAGTCGCCGCGGCGACCGGTCCGTGCTGCGGCATCCGCGTAATCCGTGGTTGGAACCACGGCGCTGCTGGCGGGGTGACGCGCTCAGAAGGATAGGGTTATGAAATTTAAAGTTGATGAAATTGCTTCGATTTTGCAACGGGAAATCGCCGGTTGGCAGGATCGCCTGGACGTGGCCCAGATCGGAAAAGTCATCGAAGTTGGCGACGGTATCGCTCACATTTATGGCTTAAGCCAGGCCATGGCGGGGGAGATGCTGGAATTTCCCAACCAGATTTTTGGCCAGGTATTCAACCTGGAGGAGGAATCGGTCGGCGCGGTGATCTTCGGCGAATCCGAACTGATCAAGGAAGGTGACGTGGTGCGCGCCACGGGCCAACTGTTGTCGGTGCCGGTTGGCCCGGAATTGCTCGGGCGGGTGGTCAATCCGTTGGGTCAGCCGATTGATGGCGGGCCGGCTATCCAGACCGGCCAGCAGCGCAAGGTTGATATCATCGCCCCGGACATCGCTGACCGGCAGCCCGTCAAAGAGCCGCTGCAGACCGGCATCAAGGCCATCGATTCGATGATTCCCATTGGCCGCGGACAGCGCGAATTGATCATCGGCGACCGCAAAACCGGCAAAACCGCCATCGCTATCGACACCATCATCAATCAGAAAAAGTTCTTTCGCACACCGCAAGAGGTCCTTTGCGTGTATGTGGCGGTCGGTCAGAAGGAATCGACGGTTGCGGGGGTGGTGGATGTGCTGCGTCGCCACGGGGCCATGGAGTACACCACCGTGGTCACCGCCAGCGCTTCCGAAGCGGCCCCCATGCAGTATATCGCCCCCTACGCCGGCTGCGCGATGGCTGAACATTTTCTGTGGCAAGGCAAGGCCACGCTGTGTATTTATGACGATTTGTCCAAGCAGGCCCAGGCCTACCGGCAACTGTCATTGCTACTCCGCCGCCCGCCGGGGCGGGAAGCGTATCCCGGCGACGTGTTCTATTTGCACAGCCGACTGCTGGAACGGGCGTGCAAACTGTCCCAGGAAAACGGCGGAGGATCCTTGACCGCCCTGCCCATTATCGAAACCCAGGAAGGCGAAGTATCCGCGTACATTCCCACCAACGTCATCAGCATCACCGACGGCCAGATTTACCTGGAGCCGGATCTGTTCTACGCTGGGGTGCGCCCGGCCATCAATGTGGGGATTTCGGTAAGCCGCGTGGGCGGTTCGGCCCAGATCAAGGCGATGAAGCACAAAAAAGTCGCCGCCTCGCTCCGCCTGGACCTGGCCGCCTACCGCTCCCTGGAGGCGTTCACGCAGATCGGCACCGAAGTGGACGCCGCCACCCAGAAGCAGCTTGATCGCGGCGCCCGTATGGTGGCCATCTTAAAGCAGCCCCAATATCAACCGCTTGACGTGGTCGATCAGGTGGCGGTCATCTACGCCGGTGCCCAGGGCTTTCTGGACAACGTGCGCGTGGAGGACATCGGGACGTGGGAAAAGGATTTTCGCGAGTATTTCTGCTCCGCCGCCGCGGCGGTTCGTGAAGAACTTGCGGTAAAAAAGGAATTGACCGCCGAACTGGAGGCTAAACTGGTTCAGGTCATCCGGAATTTCTCAAATGTTACCACGTTGACCAAAAAGAAACTCGAAGACCTGAATCTCGCCCCGTTGGACGAAGCCGCGAAAAAGCAGGTCCAGGCGGCGCGCGGATAGCCAGAAAGCGGAAACTAGAAACCGGAAACTAACCTATGCCGAAACCCCGGGAAATTAAACTGCGGCAAAAGGCGGTCCGCAACATCCACAAAATCACCAAGGTGATGAAGATGATTGCCACCGCACGCTAT
>JAKCCC010000333.1 GCA_021838985.1 Planctomycetota bacterium | reverse complement strand
TCCCGCGGTGGCCAGCGCCCAGATGGATTCGCACACCCAGGAAGATCCGATTGGGTAACGGCAAGCTCTCAACAGCGGCTGAGAGCCAGGCGTGGTCTATCGGGGGCTCCGCTATTGGTGACGCGGTTTAAGCCGCCCCACCAGCAGCACATTGGCGAAGGGCACGCCCTGGTTCATCGGCAAGGTCTGGACGATGAAGCCTAGGGATTCCAAAAGTTCGATCCAACGGGCCAAGGGGCGGCAATAGAGGCGCCGCAGGCAGTGGCCGCGGGCCGCCACCACGGCCAGATCCATCCAGTAGCTCAAGGCGAAGCGCCAGCCGCCGGCGGCGTCGCCGATGCGCAGCAGCAACCGGCCTTGAGGCTCGAGCGCTGTGCGCACGCGCCGCAAGACCTGCTCTTGAACTTTAAAGCCCAGGTAATGCAGCACGTCAAAAATGACGGCCACATCGGTGGTCGAAAAATCGCATTGCGCGATATCGCCTTGGACAAATTCTGCGCGGCCGGCAAGCGCCTTCCTGGCGCGCCAGATTTCCCGCGGCATCAGCTCAATTCCGTGGATGGACACCGGGTGCGGCGGCGGGGGCCAGCCGGCAGGCCACTCGCCGGTGGTGTGACAGCTTTGTGCGGCCAGGAGCCACGCCGCCAAAAGGCCTTGACCACAGCCTAAATCCAGAATCCGTCCCTGCGGCGGAAGCAATCCCCGCTCCAGAATGGCGGAAAAGATCGGATCGTAGCGCAACTTACCGCGGGCGAAATGCCACGCGAAAGAACCCGCGGTCCGGTATGGCGCCACGGCCGCGGCAATCAGTTGGGATAAACCACTCGAAGGTCCTGCCATAGGTGTTTTGTAACACGAAACAGTCGATTTGGCGAACGACGACCAGGCATGGTATATTTAAGCATTACCTGCTCTATCCCGGTTGACGCCGGGATGCGGGGGCATAGCTCAGTTGGGAGAGCGTCTCGATGGCATCGAGAAGGTCAGGGGTTCGAGCCCCCTTGCCTCCATGGCCGCTTTCGCGGCTATAACGTGGGAGACAGTGCAACAGGCGAGCCAATAAAGTTGGGGCTAAAAGACTACATTGGCGTCGAGTCGCGGCTGCTCCCGCGGTCTACGGTTCGCTGGCTCTACCGTTGGTAATCCAAAATTAAAATCTTGAGAGCCGCGTTGCAGGTTGCGCCTTGGCCAGTCTGGCGATGCTCGAATAATTCAGCCGCCCGGTCGTGCGCAGCAGGTCCAGCATGTCGACCCGCACGGTATAACGTGCCTGCTCATAAGCCAACTGAGAGGCCAGGGCGCGATCCTCGGCGGTAATGACATCCAAATTGGTCGCCAGACCCACCCCATAAGAGTGGCGGGCCTGCTCGAAGGCCGCCTGGGCCGCCGCCCATTCCGTGCGCAGGTTGCGCACCATGCGTACAGCCGTATGCCAGTTGTCACGCGCCACGCGAACCTGCTCCCGGATTTGGCGTTGCAGACGCAGCTGTTCCAGGCGGGCCTGTCGCCACTGGGAGTAGGCGGTGCGCACATCGGCGTAAATCATCCCGCCCTCAAATAGCGGCAGATTCACACTGAACAGGCCGCTCCACCAACTGTCGGAAGGAAAACTTTGTTTGGACAGAAAGGTGTCCAGATTCACCGAGACCGACGGAAAATATTCTCCGATGGCCGCGGTCACCTGCTGGCGGGCCGCCACCACCGCATAAGCGGCAGCGCGCAAATCCTGCCGCCGCCGCATGGCCATTTGATCCAACCGTACGAGGCTGGGAACCTTCGCGGGGGGATTGAACTGATTGCGCAGCCGGGCGCCGTTGAGGCTAGGTACACCTATTTGAAACGCCAGGGTGGCCCGACCATTCTCGAGGCGGTTGCGGATTGCGGTCAGCTGCACGCGCGTCGCCGCGGTATCCGCGGCGGACTGCAGTACGTCCAGCCGAATTGCGATTCCGGCTTTTTCTTTGCGCCGCATGGAGGCCAAATTGGCCTGCTGGACCCGCAGCGTGGTGCGCAGCACCCGCACTGCCCGCTGGTCGCTTAAAATCTGGTAATAGGTCTGGGCCACTTCCAGCAACAACGTCGATTGCAGGTCCAGCAGCAGCGCCCGGCGCTGCCGAGCCGTGGTACCCGCCGCCTGAATCAGCGCCGCATCGTGCAGGGCGTTGATGTTCAGATTGGTCTGCAGAGGCAGATTGAAGTAGTGCGTCTGGAAGAATTGGCTGAAATCCGGCGGCAGGCCCGTGGTGTTGAATTCTTTCTGTTGAAAATCCTGCACGCTTAAGCCGACGTGCGGCAAAAAGGTCGCAAACGCCCGGTTCTTGGCGATCAGCGCCTGCAGATAATTCTCGCCGGAAATAGCGAGCTGTTCATTGTTGTCATTGGCCAGGCGCATGGCGACCGCGAGTGTCAGGCGATGCGGCACCCGCAGCGCCGCCGGGGCCGTGGCAGGATGCGAATGCAGCACGCGGCGATAGTGCGCCACTTCCTGGCGCTGGTTGACACACCCCCCCGCCAGAGCCACCAGGGTTAAGGCGGCCCCCAGCGCCACCCGGCCCGGTTCCGCCCACGGCGGCCGGGTGGGGTGGGCCGGCATCGGGTTTACCCAGTCGGTTTTCCGGTTTTTCGTTGACATGTCCAGCTCCTTTTCAGGCTTCAGCTTTCTTAAAGTTCGGCGTGCGCATCAGCATGGCCACGGGAATCACCAGCAGGAAGGCGGCCGCCAATAGATGGTACGCATCCACATAGCCAAGCATATGCGACTGCTGTTGAATCATCCGATAAAGCACGGCCTCGGCGGCGCGCCGCGCGGCGGCGGCCGTCGCACCGCCGGTGCGCAGGGCGCCGGCCACAGCCGCCAGAGCCTGATGGTACCAGGGGTTGAAATCATTGGCGTGGGCGGCCAGAAAGTTCTGTTGGGCTTGCGATTCATTTTTGATGTACGCCACCGCCGCCGCGATGCCGATGCTGCCACCGATATTGCGGAACAGATTTAAAATACCGGAGGCGTCGGCGACGCGCTGGCGGCTGATGAAGCCGAAAGCGGCCGTATTGAACGGCACAAACAGGAAGGCTAAACCCAGCCCCTGCACAGCGCGGCAAACGACCACGGAGGCGAAACTCGCCTGCAACGACAGCGCCCCCATCATCATCAGGGCCACCATGTTGCCCAACACGCCAACCGTGATCAGCCAGCGCGTGGGAACCCGCGGCACGAGAACCCCTCCCACCAGCGGCAAGAGGCACAAAATCACCACCCCGCCCGGCGCTAAAACCATGCCCGCGTGCCAGGCGTCGTACCCCATCAGCGTCTGCACCATCAGCGGCAGTAAGGCCGTGGTGGAATACAATACAACCCCAAAAATAAGCATACCCAGCGTCGCCAGGCCCAGATTGCGGTCTTTAAGCATCCGAAAGTCAACCATGGGATGCGGCTGATACCATTCCCAGATAAACGCGCTGACCAGACCGAGCAGAGCCACCAGCGCGCAGCCACGGATAAACGGCGAGGCAAACCAGGCGGCATCCTCGCCACGGTCGAGCATGATCTGCAAGGCGGCAATGCCCAGGGTTAACAGGCCCAGCCCCAGGTAATCGATGCCGGTTTCGCGCAGCTTGATGCGCCGCTGGTGTGCCGCTTCCGGTAGCAGGACGGATAACAGGAACAGCGTGGCAATTCCCACCGGCACGTTGATCAAAAAGCACCAGCGCCACGAGTAGCTGTCGGTGATCCACCCGCCCAGCAGTGGACCGATCACCGGTCCGACCACC
>JAKCCC010000332.1 GCA_021838985.1 Planctomycetota bacterium | reverse complement strand
CCCAGAGCTGATCAATCGCCTCATGGAAAAGGCTGACCAGGCCATTAGATCAGCGCAACAGGTTCACGCCGCCGGGGATATTGGGTTGGCCAGCAACCGTGTTTACGATGCAGGTGTTTACGCGCTCAGCGCAGTCCTGCTGGCCGAGCCTATTGAATTCGCGCGGCATGGCTCCGTGCGTGCCGTGTTGCATCAACGATTAGTGAAAACAGGCCGGGTATCGCGTGAATTCGGCCGCTTCTACGACACGGTCTTCTCGGAGCGCCAGCAAGCCGATTACAGCGCGCTGGCTCATTTCGGTATTGTCATCGTGGCGAAAAGGCTTGACCAGGCCAGGATATTTGTCGTCCGGATGCGCGGGTTTCTGCCGTCGCCTTTTTCTGCTTGACCTGCTCGGACTATCCCGCTTCAAGGTGCAGACGCTGCAGGCGGGAATGGAGCGTGGTGCGCTTAATGCTCAGCAGTTTCGCGGCCTGGGAAATGTTGCCCTGGCAGCGCTGCAGCGTGTCGCGAATCAGTCGTGTTTCGCAGAGACGCATGTATTGGCGGTAGTCGAGCGTATCCGGCATGATCCGATCGGCCGGCGGGCCGTCTTCGATCAGGTCGCAGGGACGAATACGGGCTTGCTCGCAAAGAATGATGGCCCGCTCTATCGCGTTGCGTAATTCACGAACATTTCCCGGCCACGGTTGCTGCTCCAAATGCCGCATCGCCTCCGGCGTGAAACCAGTGATCGACGTGCCGTAAGCCTGGTTGAATTGCGCCAGAAAGAAGTGGCTCAATGCCGGAATATCTTCCCGCCTTTGCCGCAAGGGCGGTAATGCCAGCCGCACCACCTGCAGGCGGAAGAGCAGATCTTCCCGGAACTGCCCCTTGCGGGCCAGCTCGGCCAAGTCGCGATTAGCCGCGGCGATAAAACGGCAGCGCACCGGATATTCACGCTGGCTGCCGACGGGCCGGGCCACGCGCTGCTCGAGCACCCGTAACAACATCACTTGGAACGATGACGAAACTGCGGATAACTCGTCCAGAAACAGCGTCCCTTCGCCGGCATGGCGGATCAGGCCTTCGGAATCCCGATCAGCCCCGGTGAAAGCACCCTTAACATGGCCGAACAACTCGCTGGCGAGCAGCGAATCGGTCAAAGCCCCGCAGTTGATCGCCAGGAAGGGATGCTGGTGGCGCGGGGAAAGGCGGTGAATGGTCTGGGCGATGACTTCCTTGCCGGTGCCGGATTCACCGGTAATTAATACCGGCGCCGGCGTGGGGGCAATTTTGCTGACCAGCGAAGCGATCCGGCGCATGGTCGAGGAGCGGCTTTCCACTACCAGCGGATCCGTATCGACTTGCGCCAGCCTCCGGCGCAGCTCCCGGTTTTCCAGAACCGTCGAACGCCAGCGCACGGCCTGGCGCAGGGCGGCAACCAATTCTTGGTTGTACCGCTGTATTTCCGCCCCAACCTCCGGTATAGGGGGTTCGACGACGTAGTCAAAGGCGCCGTCTTTAATCAGCCGCACGATGGCGGCTGGATATTTCTGGTGCGCGGAAATAATCACCGGTAGATCGGCATCCAAATCCAGAATGTGACGCAGCGCCACGTGCGCGGACATGACGGCGACGCCGTCGGAAAGCTTGATTGTCGCCCCCTCCGCCCCCGGCGCCGGCACCATTCCCACGACGACCGCTGCGGGCAACGCAGATGTGGTACGCAGATGTTCTATAGCCTCTTGGGGGTCGAAAATGTGCACGACGTTCCAGTGGCGCCGCAGCTCGGCCAGCGTGTCGGGTAAGATTCCACTTCCGACAAGAACGGTGGAGAGATCATCTGAAGCCATATCGGCGAATTATCGTCAAATGTCAAGTATTCGTCAAGCTCGTGGTCACGATAATGAAAGCGGATGTTGATAGGATCTATACGTCCATCAAAGTCCAGGTAGCACTCGCCGTCAGATCGCAGACGGGCTTTGTCGAATCGCCCTGGAGTCACTTGGCGACGGTCTGCCTGCCGCCGTAGCGTTAACGGGTGAATTCCGGGGCGCTGGGATTCGGGCTATAGTTGGTCCGCTCCCGGAAACAATTCGAAGCATCCATGGCTGGCAGGTGCGCTGCCTCACCTTTGGCACGCGGATTGCCGCTGGTGATGTGGATATGGAGGATTGGCTCTTGGTGGGAGCTGCCGGTGTGGATTTTAGGACGAGCCGAGTGGGTTCGCGATTACGCATTGGTTTGATTTGATTGGCTTGGATCCATCGCACGCCGTAGCTTCTGCGGAGATATCGAATGGCCGGGCCGCCTGGCCCGATGGAGCGCGCGTAACTTGCGCCTTTTCCGGTGGGGCCCAGGACTGGGTTCTAAGCTGGTCGAGGCTCGACGGTTTCACAGCCAAAGTTAAGGAATTCGGGGTAGGCGTTCTGGCGAATCCCAGACGGTCGTGGAGAAGAGCAAGCTGGTTTTCAGCATCGAGGTGGACGGGCGCTTGCCGCGTGATTTATTTGAGAAAGTCGTCCCGCGAGGCAAGCCTGTTTTCATCGATAGACGTTTCGCGACTTCCAGCCAGAACGCCGCGCGGATGCGGGCGCTCGCCAGGCCGGCCGGAATTCCTCTGATGAGCGGTTCGTCCCGGCCCTGCCCCGAAGCCTTTGCTATGGGACTGGCCCATGATTCTAAAGGTGCGGCCGTCGGCGTGGATGTCTTCGGCCTGATGGCCGTGGAGACCGCGGCGCTGGGATTATTTTGGTACGGAATACACGGGATGGACATGGTGCTGCGGGCGGCCAACCGCGAAGGTAGCGAGGCCTACGCGATGAATGGAAGGATGGGCGTTTGGCTATCCGATACACCGGGTTCAGTTTGCCCCGTACCCAGTGGCGGCGGGAGGCCACAGCTCCCGATCGCGCGGAGGGGCGCTTCACTTCCGTCAAGTCCTCGGACGGTATTCATACCAGATACGACAAGAACCATGATTGCGGCGCAATTTCGTAATCCTGATCGGCATCGTAATCGAAACGAGATCGGCGCCTTCTGTGGCGTCCGTGGTGAAACATCGGGGTTAGCGATCGGTATAAATCCGTGAAATCTGTGGAGTTTTTGGAGTGAAAATGAAAGCGACGATGCCAAGCGTACAGGAGATAGCCGAGACCGATGACATCATCAGTCAGCCGTTGGCGATTGAGGGCGGACCGCAGGCGAATCCGGACGGCGCGAACCAGAAGGAACTATTTCACTGGCCGATCGTGACCGCCGAGGATGAACAGGCGATTTTGGCGGTGCTGCGGGACGGATCGATGTCAGATAACAAGATCACCAAACAATTTGAGGCTGAATATGCCGCCCACCTGGGCGTAAAGTTTGCGCTGGGGTATGCCAATGGTACCATGGCCTTAGCGGCCGCCATGTGGGCAGTCGGATTGCGCCGCGGGGATGAGTTAATTTGTCCGAGCCTGACCTATTGGGCCAGCGCCTTGCAGGCATTTTCGTTAGGCGCCACCGTGGTTTTCGCGGACGTGGATCCCGACACGCTGTGCCTGGATCCCAACGATCTCGAGCGTCGAGTGAGCGCTCGGACCAAAGCGATCATGGTCGTACACAATTGCGGCTACCCAGCGGACATGGACGCCATTCTCCGCATTGCGCGTCGGCGCCAGCTGAAGGTCATTGAGGACGTCTCCCATGCGCACGGGGGGCTTTACCGTGGTCGGCAGGTCGGTACCTTCGGCGATGTAGCGGCGATGTCGATGATGTCGGCCAAGAGCTTTCCCATTAGATCGGA